>JAAYZQ010000101.1 GCA_012514775.1 Anaerolineaceae bacterium | reverse complement strand
TGGCGTACGCCGCCGGACAGCCCGCCGTGCACCGCTGGCAGTAGTAGCAACGCTGCACGTTCTGCTCGCTCAGGGCGCTCACCTGGCTGGCAAACGTCCCCGCCGCCGTCGACAACGTGAGATCGGGTTTCATAGGTATGCTTCCATCATGGAAAGGATCTGTTGGTGGGTCAGGTTGCGGACCTGGCAGGCCTTATTGGGGCAGACCATGGTACAGGCGGCACAGCCCTGGCACAGGGCGGTGTTGACCACGGCGATGTGCTGCCAGTCGTGCATGGTCCGCGCCTCGTAGGGACAGGCCGGGATGCACAGCCCGCAACCGGAACAGAGCTCGGGATCGACGTAGGCAATGGTCGGCTCCTGGACCATCTGTCGCTGGGAAAACAGGCTCAGGACCTTGGAGGCCGCGCCGCTGGCCTGGGCCACGGTCTCCGGGATGTCCTTGGGGAATTGGGCCGCGCCGGCCAGGTAGACGCCGGCAGTCAGGCTTTCCACAGGGCGCAGCTTCGGATGGGCCTCGCTGAAAAAGCCGTGCTCGTCGGTGCTGACGTGCAGGCGCTGGCCCAGTTCCTGGGCGCCGGCACGCGGCACCGTCGCCGTGGCGAGCACCACCAGGTCGGCCTGCACCTCCACCGGCAGGCCGGTGAGCGTGTCGACGCCCCAGACGACGACCTGCCCCGGGCCGGCGTCGTCGGCGCCGCCCTCCTGCCAGATCTTGGAGGCCTTGCCCCGGACGTAGAGCACGTCGTGCTCCTCCATGGCCCGCTGCACAAACTCCTCGTAGCCCTTGCCCTGGCTGCGAATGTCGATGTAAAAGACAGTGGCCTGCCCGTCGGGCACCTGCTGCTTGTAGGCTATGGTCTGCTTGGCCACGTACATGCAACACACCTTGGAGCAGTAGGGCATGTGCAGCTCCGGATCGCGAGAGCCGGCGCACTGGATCCAGGCAATCTCTCCGGGCACCTGGCCGTCGGACGGGCGGCGGATCTGGCCGCCGGTGGGTCCGTCGGGCCGCAGCATCTCTTCGAGCTGCAAGCCGTCGATGACGTCGGGATAGCGGCCGCCGCCATACTCGCCCAGCCTGCCCTTGTCATAGAGGTCGTAGCCCGTGGCGACGACGATGGCGCCGATGTCAAAGGTGTAGGGTACCGGGCTGCCCGAGGGGACCTCCCCTACGCCTTCGCTCAGGACCTCCCCTACGCCTTCGCTCAGGGCCTGCCCTACGCCTTCGCTCAGGGCCTGCCCTACGCCTTCGCTCAGGGCCTGCCCTTCCTCCCGCTGCTCGACCTTGACGACGAAATTGCCCACGTATCCACCGGCCTCGGCGACCTCGGCCCGGGTCAGCACCTGGATGTTGGGATGGTTGACCACGGCCTCGATCTTTTGCCGGAGGTGGTCGTGGGCGCCGTCCATGTTGAGGTATAGGCCCGAGAGCTCGGCCATGCGGCCGCCCAGGTGATCCGCCTTCTCGACGAGCACCACGGGATAGCCGGCGTCGGCCACGTCGAGGGCAGCCTGAAGCCCGGCAATGCCGCCGCCGATGACGAGGGCCCGCTTGACCAGGGGCAAATAGTAGGGCGTCAGCGACTGATTGTAGTGAACCTTGGCCACGATGGTACGGATGGCCTCGATGGCCTTGTTCGTCGCCGCTTCCTGCTGCTTCTGGTGGACCCAACTGGCCTGCTCGCGGATGTTGGCGATCTCGGTCTGGTATGGATTGACCCCCGCCGACTCGGCCGTCCGGCGGAAAGTGGTCTCGTGCATAGCCGGCGAGCAGGCCGCGACAATGACCGCGTCCAGCCGGTCTTCGGCCACGTGCTCGCGGATGAGCTTTTGCCCGGGGTCGGAGCACATGTACTTGTAGTCGACGGCATAGACGACTTCCGGGAACCGGGCGATCTCCTGGACGATGCGTTCGATGTCAAGGGTGCCCGCGATGTTGGTCCCACAATGGCAGACAAAGATTCCAATACGCTTCATGGAGCTACTCCGCGTCCGCCGCAGCCGGGCCGTTGCCCCAGCGGGTGAGGAGCGACAGGACCTTGCCCGCCGCGCCGCTCCCCTGAGACACTGCCTCGGGGATGTCCTTGGGGCCGATGCCTGCCCCGGCCAGGAAGACGCCCGGCCGCACCGTATCCAGGGGAGCCAGGTTGCTCTCCTGCTCTACCCACCAGCCGAACTCGTCAACATCAAGCCCCAGCATGGCGGCCATCTGCCGCGTGCCCTCGGAGGGAACCATGGCCGGCGAGACGACCACGAGGTCGGCCGCCACCTCCACCGGCAGGCCGGTGAGGGTGTCCACGCCCCAGACCATCACCTTCTCGCCCTCGCGAAAGACCTTGCTGACCTTGCCCCGGACGTAGAGCACCCGGTCCTCTTCCATGGCGCGCTGGATAAACTCCTCGTAGCGCTTGCCGGCCGAGCGGATGTCGATGTAAAAGACATAGGCCTGGCCGCTGTGGACCTTGTGCTTGTATAGCATGGCCTGCTTGGCGCTGTACATGCAGCAGATCTTGCTGCAGTAGGGCATGGCCAGCTCGGGGTCGCGGGAGCCGGCGCACTGGATCCAGACCACCTCCCGGGGCTCCTTGCCGTCGCTGGGGCGGCGCATGACACCTGCAGTCGGACCCGAGGCGCTCAGGAGCCGCTCCATGGCCAGGGCGTCGATGACGTCGGGCACCTGTCCGCCGCCGTATTCGCCCAGCTTTTCCAGGGGGTAGAGCTCGAACCCGGTCGCAAGGATGATGGCTCCCACCCGCTCCTCGAACCACGCCGGCTGCTGCTCGTAGTCGATGGCGCCCACGGGGCAGACCTTGGCGCACAGCCCGCACTTGCCGGAGGTGAGGTAGGTGCAATGGGCCGCGTCGATGACCGGCTTCTTGGGCACCGCCTGGGGCGAAAGGGTGTAGATGGCCTTGCCCGTGCCCTCGTGGCGAACCTTGCCGCTGCGCATCGTCCTGGGCATTTCCAGGAGGCGGTCAAAGGCAACGGGAATCGAGGTAGGGCACTTTTCGGTGCAGGCCCCACAGGCCGTGCACAGATCCCAGTTGACGTAGGCCGGATTGCGGCGGATGCGCACCCGAAAGTCGCCCATCTCGCCGGCGATCTCTTCCACCTCGGAATAGACGTGGAGCCGGATGTTGGGGTGGCGGCCCACATCCACGGTGCGAGGCGTCATGATGCACTGGGCGCAGTCCAGGGTGGGAAAGGTCTCCGAGAGCTGGTGCATGTGGCCGCCTACGGAGGGGAGCCGGTCGACCATCACCACCTGGTAGCCCGAGCCGGCGATGTCCAGGGCGGCTTGCATGCCTGCGATGCCGGCACCGACGATCAGGACCTGCTTGCTATAGGTCTCTTCAGTCATGCTCATTCCCAATGGGTATTCTCATCAAGGCAGCTCCTTCGCCGCGCTCAGGACAGCCTCTTCAGTCAGGACAATCGTTCCAAGAGGGGGCGAGCGTCGACGTAATGGCGCTCCCACCCGTAGCTCTCGGTATCCAGCCCCAGGGCCAGGCCCATCAACTGGCTGAAATAAAAGACCGGCATCGGCCTGTAGCCGGCATAGGTCTTGCGCATCTCGGCCTGCTGCTTGTCCAGGTTGAACTGGCACAGGGGGCAGTTGGTGACCACCGCCTCCGCTCCGGCCGCCTGGGCCGAGTTGACGATGGTGTAGACCATCTCCCGGGTGACGTCGGGGGCCTTGACGGCCAGGTAGGCGCCGCAGCACTCGTTCTTATGGGGAAAGTCGACCGCGGTGGCGCCCAGCGCGACCATCAGGTCGTCCAGGGAGGTGGGATGGTCCGGGTCATCGTAGGCCACCTCGTTGGGCGGGCGCAGCACCATGCAGCCATAGTAGGCGGCGACCTTTAGCCCGGTGAGGGGAGCCTGCACCTTTTCGGCGATGGCCTGAAAGCCCACGTCGTCGCGCAGCACGTGCAGGATGTCCTTGACCTCGACCTCGCCGGCATAGTTGCCCTCGATGAAGGCATTGATCCGCTCGCGCTCTTCCTCGTGCTCGCGAATGAACTTGTTGGCCCGCTTGAGAACGTTGTAGCAGGTGGTGCAGGCCGTGGTCAGCACGTTCGCCAGGCCGTTGGAGCCGGCGTCATGATCGCGGGCGGCGACCAGAACGTGCGCCGGGGCGGCCAGTTCCAGCATGTTGTCGATGATGAGGGGATAGGTGGCGCCGCAGCAGTTCCACTCGGGCAGCTCGACCAGCTCAAGCCCCACGGCTGCTGTCGAAGCGCGCACGGCGTTGTCGAACCCCTTGCCCGTCGTATTCAGCGTACAACCCGGAAAGTAGGATACTTTCATGCCCGGCATTTCTCCCTTCGCATTCGCTCAGGGTCTGCGTCCCTTCGCATTCGCTCAGGGTCTGCGACCCTATCCTAGACGGCGTACTTGCGAAAGCCGCCGATGAACGCCTGCTGGGGCCACTCGGCCACGTCTTCGGGCGCGACCCCGTCGTAGTTGATGTGGCTGCCGTCCTCGAGCATGACGATCTCGCGAAGGGCCTCCATGATGCGGCTCAGATCGATCCCTTTGGGGCAGCGGGTGTAGCAGGTCTGGCAGGCAGCGCAGAGCCAGATGGTCTTGCTCTCCAGGAGGCTTTCCACCAGGCCCAGTTGGGCAAAGCGGATCACCTGGCTGGGCAGCATGTCCATGGCAAAGGCCACGGGACAGCCGGCGGCACACTTGCCGCACTGGTAACAGGCCATGAGATCCTGGCCGCTGTATTCCTCGATGCGGCGCACCAGCTCGTTGTGAACCGACTCGGCCGAAATTCGAACTCTCATCTATTCATCTCCCACTGGCCCAGGGCCACACTACTCGCGGTTGTACTGCTTCACACCGTCTTCGTAGGCATCCCCGCCATAGATGTCGTTGATGACAATGGCCGGAAAATTCTCCACCTCCAGGCGGCGCAGGGCCTCGGCCCCCAGGTCGTCGTAGGCCACCACGTCCGAGCTCTTGATGCTCTTGGCGATAAGGGCCCCCGCCCCACCGGTGGCGCCCATGTAGACGGCCTTGTGCTGGCGCATCGCATCGCGCACCGCCGCCGAGCGGTTGCCCTTGCCGATCATGCCCTTCAGCCCGACCTCCATGAGGCGCGGCGCGTAGGGGTCCATGCGGCCGCTGGTGGTCGGCCCGGCCGAGCCGATGGGATCCCCCGGCTTGGCCGGCGCGGGCCCCATGTAATAGATGATCTGTCCCTGGGGATCAAAAGGCAGCGGCTGCCCGGCATCCAGGGCAGCCACCAGGCGCTTGTGGGCAGCATCGCGCCCGACGAAAATGGTGCCGGTGATGCTGACCTTGTCGCCCGCGTGGAGCTGGGCGACGACCTCATCCGTCAACGGGGTGCTGATCTCCATGTCCGGTCCCTCCGTTACAGGACTGCTTCTTTGTGCCGCGCCGAGTGGCACTGGATGTTGACCGCCACGGGCATGCTGGCAATGTGGCAGGGGAACGTCTCAACGTGGACGGCCAGGGCCGTCGTCAGGCCGCCAAAGCCCTGGGGGCCGATGCCGATGCGGTTGACCCGCTCCAGGATCTCGGCCTCCAGCTCGGCGAGCTCGGGGTCGGGATTGGTCTGGCCCACCTCGCGGAGCAGGGAGTGCTTGGCCAGCCAGACGCACTTTTCGGCCGAGCCGCCCACCCCAACGCCGACGATGATGGGCGGGCAGGGGTTGGCCCCGGCGCGCCGCACCGACTCGACGACAAAATTGATGACACCCGCGCGCCCGTCGGCCGGCTTGAGCATGCCCAACTGGCTCATGTTCTCGCTGCCGCCGCCCTTGGGCGCCACGACGATGCGAAGCTCGTCTCCGGGCACGACGTTGGTATGGATCACGGGCGGTGTGTTGTCTTTGGTGTTGATCCGCGCGGAGAAAGGCTGGGTGACCATGGACTTGCGGAGGTAGCCATCCTGGTAGCCGCGACGCACGCCCTCGGCGATGGCGTCGTTCAGCCCGCCACCCACCACGTGGACCTCCTGCCCCAGATCCAGGAAAACCACCGTGAGGCCACAGTCCTGGCAGAGGGGCATCTGCTCCTCCCGGGCGATCCTGGCATTCTCCAGGATCTGGTCGAGTACTTCGCGGCCGACGGGCGAGACTTCTGCCTCGCGATACTTGACCAGGGCAGCCAACACGTCCTCTCCAAGGTAGTAATTGCTCTCGATGCACAAACGGGTAACCGTCTCTGCAATCTGGCTGGCATGGATCTCTTTCACGTTGTCAACCCTCCCCTTTGAGAAAACAAAACACCCCGGGGCACCAACCTGCACACGGTCGGGGCGCCGCGAGGTGTGTAGAAGCAACAGTTCGATTCGTGGCATCGCCCCTGCCACGGGAAACCTGTCACAGTGGCCTCCTCCTTGAAGCTGTCTTGTGGGATTATACACCCCCCAACAGGAAATGTCCAATCCGCCTGGTCGGAAGACCTTGGATAGGACGGCCAAAGGCCGCGCTGCCGCAGCCGGTCAGCCCCGGGCGGGGCAGCGGCCAGCGGCCACGGCTCAGGAGGTTAGAGCCAGGCCGGTCCAGCCCAGGGGTGCCGGACCGGCCTGGTTCCACTGCGAGAGACGACCGGCTAGAGCCCGGCCTCCTGGCGCAGTGCCTCGGCCTTGTCGGTGCATTCCCACGGCACGTTCAGGTCTTCGCGGCCAAAGTGGCCGTAGGCCGACACGGCCCGGAAGATGGGGCGGCGCAGGTTCAGCTCGCGAATGATGGCTGCCGGGCGAAAGTCAAAGTGCTTGTCGATGAGCGCCACGATGGTCTCGTCGGGCACCTTGTTCGTGCCAAAGGTCTCGATGGCCAGGGAGAGGGGCCGGGCCACGCCGATGGCATAGCTCACCTGCAACTCCACGCGGTCGGCGAGGCCGGCGGCGACGACGTTCTTGGCCACGTAGCGGGCATAGTAGGCGCCGGAGCGGTCCACCTTTGTCGGGTCCTTACCCGAGAAGCAGCCGCCGCCGTGGCTGGCCATACCGCCATAGGTATCGACAATGATCTTGCGGCCGGTGAGGCCGGCGTCACCTTTGGGACCGCCCGTCACAAAGCGGCCCGTAGGATTGACATAGATCTTGGTCTTCTCGTCGAGCATGCCGTTGGGCACCACGTACTTGATGACGCGGTTGATGACGTCCTCGCGGATCTTGGGTTGTTCCACGTCGGGCGAGTGCTGCGCGGCAATGACGATGGTGTCCACCCTCTTGGGCTGGCCGTACTCGTACTCGACCGTGACCTGGCTCTTGCCGTCGGGGCGCAGGTAGGGCAGGATCTCTTCTTTGCGCACGTAGCTCAGGCGCCGGCAGAGCTTGTGGGCCAGCATGATGGGCAGGGGCATCAGCTCCGGCGTCTCGGTGCAGGCAAAGCCGACCATCATCCCCTGGTCGCCGGCGCCGATGGACTCGATGGCCTCCTCGGTTATCTCGCCCATCTTGGCCTCCAGGGCCTTGTCGACACCCAGGGCAATATCGGCGCTCTGCTCCTTGATGGAGGCCAGCACGCCGCAGGTCTCGCCGTCAAAGCCGAACTTGGCCCGGGTGTAGCCGATATCCAGGACCACGTCGCGGACCAGCGCGTTAAAGTCCACGTAGGTGCTGGTGGTGATCTCGCCCATAACCAGGACCAGGCCCGTGGTCACCGCGCACTCGCAGGCCACGCGGGCATTGGGGTCCTCGGCGATGATGGCATCGAGCACGGCGTCCGAGACCTGGTCACAGATCTTGTCCGGGTGCCCTTCCGTCACCGATTCTGAGGTGAAATAGAACTTGGGCGACGTGATGAACGTGCTCGTCATTGACATCGTTACTCTCCTTTGATCCGTATTCTCTCGCCTAGGTGCCCTCTTGCCACGAGGCCAGGTAGAGGGCCTGCTCGGGCGTGAGGACGTCGATCTCGATGCCCATGGCCTTGAGCTTCAGGCGGGCAATCTCCTTATCGATGATCTGCGGCACGCCATAGACCGTGTTCTCCAGCTCGTCGGCGTGCTGCACCATGTACTCGGCACACAGGGCCTGGTTGGCAAAGCTCATGTCCATGACAGCCGAGGGATGGCCCTCGGCCGCGGCCAGGTTGATGAGGCGACCCTCGCCCAGGAGCGAGATGCGCCGGCCATCGGCGAGCGTGAACTGACGGACATAGGTCCGGGGCTCCCAGACCGAAGCCGCCATTTCTTCCAGGGCAGGGATATTGATCTCGACGTTAAAGTGGCCCGAGTTTGCCACGATGGCGCCATCCTTCATGACCTCAAAGTGGTGCCGGTCGACGACGTTCTTGTCGCCCGTCGAGGTTACGAACACGTCGCCGATGCGGGCCGCCTCCTGCATGGGCATCACGCGGTAGCCATCCATGACCGCTTCCAGGGCACGCAGGGGGTCGACCTCGGTAACGACGACGTTGGCGCCCATCCCGTCGGCGCGCATGGCAATGCCACGGCTACACCAGCCGTAGCCGCCCACGACCACCGTCTTGCCGGCCAGGAGAACGTTGGTGGCCCGCACAATGCCGTCGATGGTGCTCTGGCCTGTGCCGTAGCGGTTGTCGAAAAAGTGCTTGGTCATGGCATCGTTGACGGCCACGATGGGGTAGCGCAGCACGCCATCGGCGGCCATGGCCCGCAGGCGGATCACGCCCGTGGTGGTCTCCTCGGTGCCCCCGATGATGCCCTCCAGCAGGTCGGTGCGCTCCTTGTGAATGACGCCGACGGTATCGGCGCCATCGTCCATGGTGAGCTGCGGCCGGTGGTCGACGGCCTGGTGGATGTGGCGGTAGTAGGTGTCGTGGTCCTCACCCTTGATGGCAAAGACCGGCACCCCGTAGTGGGCCACCAACGCGGCGGCAGCGTCGTCCTGGGTGCTGAGGGGATTGCTGGCGCACAGGCGCGCGTCAGCGCCGCCGGCCTTCAGGCAGCGCATCAGGTTGGCCGTCTCGGTGGTCACGTGCAGGCAGGCGGCCACGCGCATCCCCGCCAGGGGCTTCTCGCGGTCGAATCGCTCGCGGATGAGCCGCAGGACCGGCATCTCTTGTTCCGCCCATTCGATGCGGCGCTTGCCGGCGTCTGCCAGGTCAAGATCCTTGACGTCGTATTCTGTCACTCTGCAACTCCTTTATGAGATTTCCGGCTCATCGCCCGCAGATTCGAGGAGGACCTCCAGCCCTCCCGTGTTGCCAAAGACCCGCCGATAGCGGGCGACAAACTCTGCCAGCGAGTAGCGGTGGTTCTGTGTTCCATATTGTTCCAGGACATAGGTGGCGGCCAGGGCGGCGATGCGGCCCGTCGTCTCCCACGAGCAGCCACGGAGCAAGCCCTTGATCACGCCGGCACGGTAGGCGTCGCCAACCCCCGTGGGCTCGGCCAGGGGCTGGGGCGGCACGGCCGGGATCTGCAGGACGAGATCGCCCTCGTACACCGTGGAACCCGCCTCGCCCCGGGTGATGATCGTCGCCTCGGGCAGGCCCAGCAGCTCCTGCTCCGAGAGGCCCGTCTTGTTGCGCATCATGCCGAACTCGTAGTCGTTCACGATGAGCAGCCGTGCCCCCCGCGTGCCGTCGATCAGCTCGTCGCCGCTAAGGCGAATGATCTGCTGGCTTGGATCGTAAATGTAGGGCACGCCCAGCTCCCGGCACTCGCGCGGGTAACGGATCATGGCTGCCGGGGCATTGGGCGCGACGATGGCTAACTCGATGGCCCGGTAGTCCAGATCGTGGAACGAAAGCTCGCCAGCGCGGCCCATGGCGCCCAGGTAAAAGCTGGCGATCTGGTTGTTTTCGACGTCGGTATTGACGAAAAAGGAAGATGTGAACTCGTCGGGCATTTCCACGGTGGCCGAGGTGTCGATGCCCTCGCCCTCGAGCCAGGCGCGATATTCGCCAAAGTCCTGGCCCACCGTGGCCATCACCGTCGGCGACTCGCCGAGGAGCGCCAGGCTATAGGCAATATTGGCGGCGCAGCCGCCTCGCTGCTTGCGCATAGAGTCCACCAGGAAGCTGAGGCTTACCTTGTGGAGCTGATCGGGCAGGATGTGGTCCCGAAACCGGCCGGGAAACGACATCAGGTAGTCGTAGGCAACGGACCCGGTGACGATAATTGACATATAAGCTCCCTTGCTTGATTAACCTGCGGGCGCGTCACGCGGTCAGGCGTGCCGCTCGCGCAGGGCATTGGACAGTTCCTGGGTTAGGGTCAGCACCCGCTCTGCCGTCTCCAGGGGCAAAGAGCCGCAGCCACACGACGGCATGATCAACGCCGCCGCAAGGAGGTCGTCCTGGTGCAGCCCCCGGAGCACCAGGATCTCGATGGCTGCGTGGAAACGCTCCACCAGGCTCTCCACGTTTTCCTCCAGGGCCCGGTCGTCGGCCGGCACGATGCCCCAGGAGATCATGCCTCCTCGCTTCAGGAATTCGTCCACCGCCTCGGCGTGCTCGGCCAGGCTCTCGGGATAGTCGTAGGCATCGAGGCTGAGGATGTCGCCGCCGGCCGGCAAGATCATGGACCAATCGGGCAAGCCGCAGCAGTGGATCCCCTTCAGGCCCTCGATCCCGGCAAACACCTCCTGAAGGAGCAGCGTCGCCTGCGAGCGACTCACCGTCATCGAGTCCGAATCCCTGCTGCTGAGGTAGGGCTCGTCCACCAGGATGATGGTCTGGGACGACAGCTTGTGCATCTCGCGCTCCATCCAGGCGGCCTTGAGGCGCAGGTGCTTGCTGATGGCCTCGGTCAGGACATCGTCTTCCATGATGGGCGCCCGCTTTTCGTCCACTACCATCAGGCTCCAGCTCAAGGGACCCGTCACCTGTCCCTTGACGGCCGGCACGCGGTGCATATTCCACGCCAGGAAACGATGCAGGCCGGCGGCATACTCCGGGCTAATAGCGGCAAAGTCCACGTCGTCCGTGAGATAGGCCACGTAGAGCCGCTCGAGCCCGGCATCCAGGTCGTCCTCGCGGTTCACGTAGAGCTGGTTGTCGGCGACGACCACGCCCGGGAAACCCTCGCTGAATTGGACGTACATGTTCTCCAGGAAGGAGCGCTTGGGGAGCTGGGGCCAGGTGGGGATGGATAGGGTGTCCACCACCAACTGGCAGGCCGCTTCGGGGTCGACGTGGGGCAGGCTGCCCCCGGCCAGCGATCGCAGCTCAGCCTGAAATTTTGCCATGTTCCACCATGCGCCGGAGGCTCTGCCTGAAAGGCGGGTAGGCCACGCCGTTCTCGGTGATGATGCCCGTCACGTAGCGGTGGGGCGTCACGTCAAAGGCCAGGTTCAGGACCGCCACGCCATCGGGGGCCACCTGGCAGCCGCCGGGGTGCGTCACCTCCTCGGCGCCGCGCTCCTCGATGGGGATCTGGTCGCCATCCTCGATGGTGAGGTCGATGGTCGAGGTCGGTACGGCGGCGTAAAAGGGCACGCCGTTTTCGCGGGCCAACACCGCCAGCTTATAGGTGCCAATCTTGTTGGCCACGTCGCCGTTGGCCACCGTGCGGTCCGAGCCCACCACCACCATGTCCACCTGGCCGGTGCGCAGCAGGTGGCCGGCCACGTTGTCGACAATGAGGGTCATGGGGATGCCCTCGTTCATGAGCTCCCAGGCCGTCAGCCGGGCGCCTTGCAGGCGCGGGCGCGTTTCGTCGACCCAGACGTGGATCCCTTTCCCCTGTTCGTGGGCGGTGCGCACCACGGCCAGGGCCGTGCCATAGTCGACGGTGGCCAGCGCGCCGGCGTTGCAGTGGGTGAGGATGCGAAAGCCATCCTCGACGAGCTCCGCGCCGTGGGCACCGATGCGGCGGTTGATCTCCACGTCCTCGTCGGCGATGCGCTGCGCCTCGGCGACGAGCGCCTCGACGACGGCCTGCGGGCCGTCCTCTCCCACGCCCCGGGCGCAGCGCAGCATGCGGTCCACGGCCCAGAAGAGATTAACTGCCGTGGGGCGGGTGGCGCGCAGCAGGGCTGCCGCGCGCTCCAGGTCGGCCATGAGCGCCTGGCGGCTCCCGGCGCGGCTTTGCCGGACGGCAAGGGCCAGGCCAAAGGCCGCCGCCGCGCCGATGGCCGGCGCGCCCCGGATGGCCATGTCCTCGATGGCTTCGGCAACCTCAGCGGGATCCGCCAGCTCGAGCACCACAAACTCGAGGGGCAGCAGGCGCTGGTCGATCATCCTGACCACGCCCTTCGGATCCCATTCCACGGTCCGCATTGTGTCCCTCCTCAAGAACAAAAAAGGCTCCCCAGATGAGAGCCTTTCAGGCGATGCCTCTCATCTTTCAGCGCACGCCTGGCACCACTGTCCGCGAGCCAGGCCGCCTGCCGGAATTGGCACCGTGCCCAAGGTCCCGCGCATTGACGTACGCACCGAACCTTTGACTGGTTGCCGGGGTTTCGTCGGGCCGGTCCCTCCACCCCTCTGGATGAGCGTCCAGTTCAATTATAACGGCGAGAATGTTAGCACAACCACATGCTTTTGTCAAATGAATGGCAGGTCAAGAGGACGCCCGCCGCCGCCTCAGGCGGCGAGCGAGACCGCCCGGATGGCGTTCCGCCGGATGAGCTCCTCGTCGGGCTCGTAACCGAGGCCCGGGCCGTCGGGCACGGCGATGGCGCCGCCCACGGCGCGGATGGGCGGGCTGACCACGTCCTGGCGATAGTACTTGTCCGAGCCAGAGACGTCGCCGGGGATGGTGAAACCCGCCAGGCTGGAGATGGCGACGTTGGCCGCGCGACCGATGCCAAACTCGTGCATGCCGCCGCACCACACCGGAACCCCCCGGGCGTGGCAATAGTCGTGGACCCGCCTGGCCTCCAGAAGCCCGCCCAGGCGGCTGACTTTGACGTTGATGATGCGCCCGCTACCCAACTCCAGCGCCTTGCGCGCGTCCTCCGCCGAGTGGATGCTTTCGTCCAGGCAGATGGGGGTCTGCAGCTCGGCCTGGAGCCGGGCATGGTCCACGATGTCGTCGTGGGCCAGGGGCTGCTCGATCATCATCAGGCCAAAGGCGTCCAGCCTCTTGAGATGCGCCACGTCGGCCAGCGTGTACGCCGAGTTGGCGTCGACCATCAGGGGCACGTCCGAATGGTGCTTCCTGACCTCGGCCACGAAGTCGACGTCCTTGCCGGGCCCGACCTTGAGCTTGATGCGGCGGTAGCCCTCGCCCAGGTACCGGTCGACGAGGGCCAGGAGACGGCCCGGGTCCTGCTCGATGCCCAGGCTGACGCCCGAAAGGATCTCGGCGCGCGAGCCCCCGAGCAAGGCGTGGAGGGGCAGCCCCCGTGCCCGGGCCAGGAGGTCCCAGCAGGCCATCTCCAGGCCGGCCTTGGCAAAGTTGTTGCGCCTGACCTTCCCGTAGAAACCCGCCACCTCCTCCACCGTGGTCCAGGGGCGGCCGAGCACCGCGGGCACGAGAAAATCGGCCAGCATGTGCCAGCAGGTCTCGGTCGTCTCTTCGCAGTAGTAGGGGTCCGAGGGGCTGGCGCATTCACCCCAACCCGTCAGCCCATCGGCGTGGGCCTTGACCAGGATGTGGTCCAGGTGCTCTCTGCGGCTGGAGCTCGTCACAAAGGGGCGGACGAGCTGCAGCCGGGTGATCCATAGATCGACGCGCTCGATTTGCATGAACCTTGCCTCATCCAATGCTTTCCCGGTATCGCCGCCGGCCCGGATGCTCCCCGTCAGGCTGCCAGGCTTTCCAGCAGCTCCGGCTCGACCCGGTGGGCAATGAGAAACCTTTGCTCCCCGTCGGTGGCGGCGCCGGTGATGACGTACCTGCCCTCGCGGCCGCCCAGGTAGTGATGGAAGAGCCGGTCTGTGGCCTCGCGCCACCGCAGCGCCTCCTCCAGGGAAGCGCCTTGCAGCGCCGTCCAATCCGCCGGCACTTCGATGGCGACGACGGGATCGTCGGCCGCCAGGTCGAGGCGCGCCCATCCCTCGTTGAGGCGGCGGACCGACCTGTCTTCGTGCAGGTCGATGGCCGGCTCGCGGGCCGGCGCCGCCAGCGCCCGCCCCACGCGCTCGCTCCGCACCAGCCAGGTGATCCCCAGCCGCGAAGCCGGTACCTGGTTCAGGCCGTTGCGGAAGGGATGGTAGTTGGGGTAAAAGTCCAGGGCAACCGCTTTCAATCGCTGGAAATTGAGGATGGCGTTGGCAAACTGGAGCGGATCGACGGTCCAATTGACGACCCCGATTCCCTCTCTCGCGGCGCGCTCCGCCTGGACGCGCTTCAGGATGTAGCCCAGGCCGCTGCGCCGGTGCCGGGCCAGAACGCCCAGCAATTGCGACTCGATGCGCAGGCCGCCTCCAAACCTTTGCTCCCACAGCTCGGGCAGCGGGGACCCGCCAAACTTGTAAAAACCGAAGAGAAAGCCGGCCAGCTCGTCCTGGACCCTGCCCACCAGCGACGTGCCTGCCCCAAAGCCGAGGGAGTGTATGTCGGCGGGGTAGAGATAGTCGGGCTCGCTGGCCCAGACCTGCTGTTGCAGGCAGCGGATGGCCCCGGCTTCCCGGGCACTGGGGCTGCCGACGTCGATCCCCATGACCTCCCGGGAGGTCGGGGAGTACTGCTGCTCGAGGAGTGGATCGTAAAAGATAACCCGGTCTCCGTCCAGGAGCCCCTCGACGCCCAGGACGGCCGCCTCCGGGTCCACATGCCGCGCCGTTTCGTGGCGATGGTACCTGAGGGTGAACTCCCGGGCCCGGCCCCGCCACCCCCGGGGGAACAGGAACCCGACCCCGAGGAGTGCCTGGCCCTCCTCGAACAGCACAGCCCGCCCGCCCATCCTCGGGAACGTGACCTTGAGATAGTGCGGCGGAAAGAGCAGGGGGTTGTTCGGGGCGCCCAGAAGCTCGCGCAGGCCCTCGACCTGCGTTGGCCACGTATCGTCGTCGGTTCTCAGCAGCCTGATATTGACGTCGCCAGCCATGTTGCTACCCATCTCCTGCGGTTACTGCTCAGCCGCCCTGCCTGCCAGGCGTTGAAACGCCTGGCTGATACCGAAAACCCGTTGAAACGGGTTCACACCACACTGACTCCGAACGCGTTTTAACGCGTTTCTGGTCTCAGACGCCGGTTTCAACCGGCGGCGCAGCGGATGCCTGAGCAGTTACCTCCTGCGAAGCTTTGGTGTAAAGGGCGCTCAGGCGCCGGCCGGCCGGGGCCTCCACAGCGCCATCCAGGCTGCCGCCACAAAGGCCAGGACGGCGCCAAAGAAAAAGGGAGCCGGCGCTCCCAGCCCCGGCCAGGCGCCCACCCCCTGCCACAACAGCCCGGCAATGATGGACGCCGGCAGGTCGAGGAGGGCCAGGACGGCGTTGTACGTGCCGTAGGCCGTGCCCCGCAGCTCGGCCGGCACCAGGTCGGCGACCATGGCCTTGGCCGTCCCGTAGGTGAGGCCATAATAGAGCCCGTAGAGGGCATACAGCAACCAGACGTGCCAGGCAGCGCCCGCCAGGGCAAAACCCAGGTAGATGGCAGCGTAGGCCAGCCAGCCGGCAACGAGAAGCCGCCGCCGTCCCACCCGGTCAGACAGGGAGCCGGCCGGGGCGGAGACCAGGGTGTAGATCAGGTTAAAGGTGGCGAGCATGCCCAGGATGCCGGCCACGCTCAAACCACGTTCCTGGGCGCGCAGCACGAGGAAGGCGTCCGACGAGTTGCCCAGGTCAAAGAGGCCGACGATGAGCATAAAGACCAGGAAGCGCTTGCCCAGCCCCTTGAAGCCGATGGCCGGCCGGGCCGCTCCCTCGGCGGCGGCGCGCACGTCCTTGGCCCCCACCGCCAGCGACAGCACGGCCAGCAAAGCGGGCACCAGGCTGATGAGGACCACGACCTGGAAGGTGTCGCGGCCCAGCTCCACGGAGGCCGACTGGACGGCCAGGACGACGCCCAGGGCGATGAGCAGGCCCACCAGGGCGCCGCCGGTGTCCGCCGCCCGGTGAAAACCAAAGGCCAGGCCGCGCTGCCCCTCGTCGATACTGTCGGCCACCAGGGCATCCCTCGGTGCGGTGCGCACCCCCTTGCCGACCCGGTCGGCCCAGCGCACCGCCAGGACCACCGGCCAACTGCCCGCAAAGTAGAAAAAGGGCTTGGCAATGGCCGACAGGGCATAGCCCGCCACGGCCAGCCACTTGCGCGCCCGCAGCCTGTCGGAAAGCCACCCCGAAAACATCTTGAGCAGGCTGGAAGTAGCTTCGGCGATGCCCTCGATCAGGCCGATGACGCCGGTGCTGGCTCCCAGGACGTTGCTCAGAAAGAGAGGAAGAAGGTTGAGGACCATCTCGCTGGAGATGTCCATCAGGAAACTTGTCACACTGACCGCCCAGACGTTGCGCGGCAGGTTTCGCAGGCCTTGCTTCTGTTCCTTCGCGGTCGATTGGCCGGCAGAGGACAGGTCCATGTCTCCTTTTCCCTCCTGCGCCCTGAGCGCCGCCGATGATGTGCACGTCAGGTCGGTTAGTTGGCTTCCAGCCGGGACATTCTAACCGAAAGGCAGCCGGGCTGCAACTTGGCCCCCGATGGACGCAAGTCTAGGACTTTTGGCGGGGTTGACAAGCATCCCGATTCCGGGCATAATGGACTCCATGCGAATCCAAAAGATCGACTGGCACCCATTGCTGTGGCTGTCCCTCATCGCCTGCCTGCTCGTTGCGGGCTGCACCAACGCGCCTTCTACACCTCCCCCCGACCCGCCGGCCCGGGCAGCCACGAGCGTCGTCGTGGCAAGCGAGCCAAGTGCGGCCGCTTCTGCCACGGCCCGGCCCACGGACACGCCAAGCGCCACACCCACGGCTACAGCAACGGCTACGGCCACCCGGACGCCCCGCCCCTCGCCCACTGCCACCGCCACCTTGACCCCCACGCCGACGCCGACGCCCAGCCCCACCCTGCCGCCCAGCGCGCTGCTGGACGGCGCCCGCCGCAGCCTGGACAACGGCGACTACGAAGCAGCCATTGCCGGCTATCTGGCCCTACTGGACGAGGGCGCGCCCGCCGAGCAAGAGCGCGCCGCCCGCTACGGCCTGGCCGAGACCTACCTCCTGGACCAGAACTATGCCCCCGCGGCGGCAGCCTGGGAAGAGTACCTGGCCCTCTATTTCAAGGACGGGCCGGAGGACGGGCCCGAGGCCGAGGCCTACGGGCGGGCAGCCTTCATGGCCGCCCGGGCCTACCAGGCGCTGGAAGAGTGGGAAAAGGCCATCCTGCTCTATGAGGCGAGCCTGGAAGCCGACAAGACCCTGGCCGACCTGATCCACGAAAACGTCGGAGATTGTTACGCTGCCCTGGCGGCGCGGGCTCCCCTGCCCCGCCCGTCGCAGGAAAAGGCCATCGCCGCCTATCGCCAGGCAGCCTCAGCCACCGCAGACCGGAGCGTCCAGGTGTCGCTCCGGGAGCGCATCGCCGACCTCTACCTGGCCATGGACGATCCGGCGGCCGCCGTTGCCGAGTACGACGCCATCCTGGCCGTGGCCCAGATCGAGAGCTATCGGGCCAAGATCGAGTTCCTGGCCGGCAGAGCCCTGGCCGGCGCCGGCCAGGCGGAAGCGGCCATCGAGCGCTACCGGCGGCCCGTCGACCGCTACCCCAACGCCGAGTACGCGTACCTGGCCCTCATCGATCTGGTGAACGCCGGCGTCGAGGTGGACGAGTTCCAGCGGGGCCTGGTCGACTATTACGCCGGCGCCAGCTATCCCGACGCCTACGGCGCGGCCATCCGCGCCTTTGACCGCTACCTGTCCGGCCCGGAAGCGCCCAGGGCCGACGAGGCGCTGTATCGCAAGGCCCTGGCCCAGAGAGCCGTGGAACAGCCGGCGGCGGCCATCGCCACCCTGGAGACCCTCATCGCCGATTACCCACAGAGCAAGTGGCTGGCCCAGGCCTGGCTGGAAAAGGGCGCCACCCTGGCCAACACGGGCGACACCGAAGGCGCCGTCAAGGTCTACCGCGACACAGCGGCATTTTTCCCCGCCACCGACACGGCACCCCAGGCCCTGTGGCGGGCGGCCAGGCTGCGTGAAGGACAGCGTTCCTTTACCGCGGCGGCCAGCCTCTACGAAGAGCTGCAAAAGAGCTTCCCGGGCTACGACGACGCGGCCGAGGCCCTGTGGCGGGCGGCACTGGCGCACTACCAGGCCGGCGCCAACGAGCGGGCCATCGCCGATGTGCGGGCGCTCCTGGAAGGGTATCCGGGCTCGGCCTTTCAGACCAAGAGCCTCTACTGGCTGGGCAAGCTGCTGCCCGGTGACGAGGGCCAGGCCGTCTGGAACCAACTCCAGAAGACCTATCCCCGCGAATACTATGCCCTGCGCGTGGCCCAGGTGCGGGCCGGCCTGCCGCTGACGGCGGCGCGCCTCATCACGGGCACGGTAGAGCCACCCGCCTGGGACCCCGCTGCCGCCGAGGCCGAGATCCTGCCCTGGCTCCGCGGCTGGACCAGCGTGCCCACGGATACGCGGCTCATCTCGCTGCCGGCGTCGCTGGCGCAGCGGGCCGACCTGCGGCGGGGAGAGGCGCTCCTGGGCGTCAACCTGCGGCGGGAGGCCCTGGGCGCCTTTGACGCGGCGCGGGCGGCCGCGTGGGATCAGCCGCTGCCCCTGGCCCACCTGGCCTTTTATTTCCACGATCAGGGGTTCTACGGCCTGGCGGCGCGGGCAGCCACGCGCCTGGCCGGCCTCTCGCCCGACAGGAGCATCCACGCGGCGCCCCTGGCCCTCCAACGCCTGTCCTATCCGCTGCCCTACGCCGACATCCTCTCGGCCCGGGCCCAGGAGGCGAGCCTGGACCCGCTGTTACTGGCAGCCCTCGTCCGCCAGGAAAGCCTGTTCGAGAAGGTGGCCGAGTCGTACGCCGGCGCCCGCGGGCTGGGACAGGTCATGCCGGCCACCGGCGAGGGCATCGCCGGCAACCTGGGGATGACGGATTTTGTCCTCGACGACCTGTACCGGCCAACCGTCAGCATCCGCTTCGCGGCCTTTTACCTGCAGGTGCAGATGAAACGCTTTGACAACCAGATCCTCGTCGCCCTGGCCGCCTACAACGGGGGGCCGGGCAACACCATGCGCTGGATCGAGATGGGCGGCGACGACCTCGACCTGTTCGTCGAAGTCATTACCGCCAGCCAGTCGCGGATCTATTTGCAGAGGGTCTACGAGCAGTATCTGATCTACGAACGGATTTACCGCGAGGAACCCGAGTAAGCAGCAGGGCATAGCCACCGGCGGCAGCTCGATACAACCTGGTGCAGGAGGAGTGAAGGATTGCCGGCTCCAGACACCGCCCAGACCGCATTTCACCTGGTGTGCGCCGCTGCCGGCCTCGTGCTGCTCGGCATGGCGGCCAACGAATGGCGCTGTGTCCGGGCCGACGAGTACCGGCGCGTCGCCCTGGCTGCCGGAATCTTGTTGCTTAGCCGCCTGGCCGTGCTCGCACTCCCCCGCGTGGGCATCGCCGCCGTGCCCTGCCAGGAGTGGATCCTGGAGGGCCTGGGGCTGGCGACCTTTACCTGGGCATATCTCCACAAGGCCCTGGCCCGGCCGCGCCACGCGACCCTGCTCCTGGGCGGCAGCGTGGCCCTGGTGGCGGGTGTCGCAGGCGCCTGCCTCATCCTCGGCTCGTGGCGCGCCGAGACGGCGCCCGGCCCGTGGAGCGACACGGCCTGGCCGGCAACCCTCTTCCTGCTCCACGGCGTCGCGCTGGGGCTGTGGCTGCGCAGGCGCCCGCTCTTTTCCTGGCTGCTGGGGATGGCCTTCCTGGTCTCGGCGCTGGGCCTCGTGGCGGGGCTCCTGGGGGTTCCGGGCCTGGTCGCCTATGGCTACCTGGCCTCTCTACCCCTCTTTGTCGTCGAGACCTACCGCGGCATCCTGGCCGATCTGAGATCGTTTGGCGACGAGCTGCGGACCGTCGCCGAGGGCACCTTGCAGCAAACCCAGGACATGGCCTTTCTGCTGGAGGTGGGCCAGGCGGTCACAGCCTCGCTCGATCTGCCCGTCGTCCTGGAGCGGGTGTCGGAGGCGGTGGCCCGCGCCGTGAACGCCGACTGGGCGTACATCCTCCTCCTGGCAAATCGGGACCCCGAAGAGCTGTACGTCGCCGCCCACTATGGCTGGTGGGGCAGGCGCATGGCCCACGAGAGCAGGCCCCGACGCCAGGCCCTCGTCCGCCTGCCCGAGTTCCCGCTGCTGCGCCACGCCATCCTGCGGCGCCGCCAGGTGCTGGCCAACCAGCCGGAAGAATATGAGCAGTTCTCTCGTCTCCACGAAGCGTTGGCACACCCCCAGGCCGGGCCGGCCCTGGTGCAGCCGATTTATGTCCAGGAGAAGCCCCTGGGCGCTTTGGTCCTGGGCAAGGTGGGCCAGCAGGGCACCTTTGGCGAGGCCGACGCCAGGCTGTGCCTGGCGCTGGTGAACCAGGTGGCCACGTCCATCGACAACGCCCGGCTCTACCAGAGCGTGGACGAGCAGGCCCGGCACCTGGCCGAACTGCTGCGCGTCCGGGAGCAGGAGGCCACCCAGCGGCAGGCCATCCTGGAGTCCATTGCCGACGGCGTGGTGGTGGCCAGCGAGGCCGAGGAGGTCGTCCTTGCCAACGCCGCGGCCGAACGCATCCTGGGCATGCCCCGCGAGAAGCTCATCGGGCAGGCCATCAGGCGGCTGTACGCCGCGCTGCTGCAAAGCGCCAGGAGCAAGGGGAGCGACGCGCCCGTGTTCAAGTGGGGAGACAGGGAGGTGATGGGCAGCATGGCGCCCGTCCGCATGCCCGATGGCACATTGCTGGGCTACGTGGCCGTCTTTCGCGACGTGACCCGCGAACAGCAGGCCGAGAGGGCCAAGAGCAGCTTTATCGCCACCGTCTCCCACGAGCTGCGCACGCCCCTGACCTCCATCAAGGGCTACGCGGAGCTCATGGCCGCCGGGGCCGTGGGCGCCATCTCGCCCCAGCAGGCCAGGTTCCTGGAGATCGTGGGCCACAACACGGAGCGCATGGTGAGCCTGATCAACAACCTCATTGCCGTCTCTGAAATGGAGCGGGGCACCATCACGGTGCAGGCCCGGCCCGTCGACATCAAGGGCGTCGTCGAGGATGCCGTGCGCAGCCGCCAGCCCCAGGCCGGCGAAAAGCAGCTCAGCCTGGTGTCTAGCGTGCCGCCCGGCCTCGCCCCTGCCAGGGGCGATCCGCAGCACATCCGCCAGATCCTGGACAACCTGCTGGACAACGCCCTGCACTACACCCCCTGCCAGGGGCGCGTGACCGTCTGGGCCGCGGAGGCAAGCCTCGAAAGCGACAGCGCCGAGCCCCAGGCCTACGTCGTGGTCAGCGTGCGCGACACCGGCGTGAGCATCGCCCCCGAAGACCAGGAAAAGATCTTTGAGAGGTTCTACCGGGCCGAGAACGCGCTATCGGTGGAGGCCGGGGGCACGGGCATGGGCCTGGCCATTGCCCGCAGCCTGGTCGAGGCCCACGGGGGCCGCATCTGGGTGGAAAGCGAGGTGGGCGTGGGCAGCACCTTTAGCTTTACCATCCCCGCCGCCAGGCCGTGACCTCGCCCGTTCGGGCCCGCCGTCGTTGACATCCCGGGCGTTATGTGATATTATGCAAACGCTTCAATGGGGAGCAAGGCTCAGAAAGGAGACAGGAAAACAATGAGATCGCGCACCGAACAGATGATCGCTCGCTTGCGAGACCTGCGTGTAAGTACCCCTGACATCGAAGCTTCAGCCGTCGTGAGCGTCGACGGGCTGATCATCGCTTCGGACCTTCCGGCTGACGTAGAAGAAGATCGTGTGTCGGCCATGAGCGCCGCGATGCTGAGCCTTGGCGAGCGTATTGCCGGCGAGCTGGGCCGGGGCATGCTCGACCAGGTCTACATCCGGGGCAGCAACGGCTACGTCATCCTCATGTCGGTTGGCGAGGAGGCGGTCCTGACTTCCCTGGCACGCCAGGAGGCCAAATTGGGGCTGGTCTTTTTGGACATGCGCCGGGCAACGGCGGACCTTGCCCGGTTGGTATAGGTGCTTGCGGCTTTCAGGGAGTTCAGCGCGGCCCAGGAAAGCCCGGCCCGAACCGTTATCGTCCAAATCAAGAGCTGAATCCAGAGGGTCGTCATTTTGGCGACTCTTTTTTTTGTGAAAGCCGTCAGGCAGAATCTAGCAGGGAGTGAAATCGGTGACAACCAAGTACATCTTTTGCACGGGGGGTGTGGTCTCGTCCGTGGGTAAGGGCGTGACGGCGGCATCCGTGGGACGCATCCTGAGGAGCCGCGGCGTGAAGGTCTCTATCCAGAAGCTGGATCCCTACCTGAACGTCGACCCTGGAACCATGTCCCCCTATCAGCACGGCGAGGTGTTTGTCCTGGACGACGGATCCGAGACGGATCTGGACCTGGGGCACTACGAGCGGTTCATCGACGAGAACCTGGGGCAAGCGAGCAACGTCACGTCGGGCCAGGTATACGCCGAGGTCATTGCCAAGGAGCGCCGGGGCGACTACCTGGGCGGCACGATCCAGGTCATCCCCCAGGTGACCAACGAGATGAAGCGGCGCATCGGCCTGGTTGGCCGCAAGAGCGGCGCCGAGGTGGTCATCGTCGAAGTCGGTGGCACGGTGGGCGACATCGAGGGACTGCCCTTCCTGGAAGCCATCCGGCAGATGCGGGTGGACGTGGGCCGCGAGAACACGGTCTACATACACGTCACGCTCCTGCCCTACATCTCGTCCACGGGCGAGATCAAGACCAAGCCCACGCAGCACAGCGTCCGCGAACTGCGGGGCATCGGCATCCAGCCCGACATCATCGTGGCGCGCTCTGACTACCCGGTGGACGAAAGCGTGCGAGCCAAGATCGCCCTCTTTTGCGACGTGGAGAAGCGAGCCGTCATCTCGCTGGTGACCACGCCCATCATCTACGAGGTACCCCTCATCCTGGAGGAGGCCAGCCTGGGCGACTACCTGGTGGAGCGCCTGGGGCTCAACGCCCACCCGCCCCAGTTGGATAGCTGGCGCGCCGTGGTCGAAGACATTCGCCGGCCCAAGCCCCCGGTGCGCGTGGGGCTGGTGGGCAAGTACATCGAGCTGCACGACGCCTACCTCAGCGTTCGCGAGGCCCTGCACCACGCCGGCCTGCCCCACGGGGCGTCGGTCGAGATCGAATGGATCGACTCGGAGACGCTGGAAAGGCACGGCGGCGAGAGCCTGGAGGGCCTCGACGGCATCGTCGTGCCCGGGGGCTTTGGCTACCGGGGCATCGAGGGCAAGATCGTGGCGGCGCGCTTTGCCCGCGAGAACCGCGTTCCCTACCTGGGCCTCTGCCTGGGCATGCAGGTCATGGTCATCGAGTTGGCGCGCCACGCCGTGGGCAGCGAGGAGCCCAACTCTACGGAGTTTGACATCAAGACGGCCTACCCCGTCATCGATCTCATGGCCGATCAGCGCGACATTTCCGAGATGGGCGGCACCATGCGCCTGGGGCTCTATCCCTGCCAGCTGATGCCCGGCACCAGGGCCGCCGCCGCGTACGAGGGGTTCGTGCAGCCAGACGCCGCGGGCCGGATGATCATCCAGGAGCGGCACCGACACCGCTGGGAGGTCAACAACGCCTACCGCGACCTCCTCACCAGGGCAGGCATGGTCTTTTCCGGGATGTCGCCCGACGGCCGCCTGGTCGAGATCGGCGAGCTGGCCGATCATCCCTTCATGGTCGGCTCCCAGTTTCACCCGGAATTCAAGTCGCGACCCACCCGGCCGCACCCGATGTTCCAGGCCTTTGTTCGAGCGACGCTGGACTACCAGGCCTCGAGGAGTGCGGTGCCCGAGGTCGTGACGGCAGAGGTGAATGCTTCTGACGAAACGTGATTTGCGATTTGAAGGGAAGCCTGGTATAATGGCCCACGCTAGCAGGCCTGGTTCGGTTTGCGCCACCCTAGCTCAATCGGCAGAGCAGACGCTTCGTAAGCGCCAGGTTAAGGGTTCAAGTCCCTTGGGTGGCTTGTGGCAACAGGCCCCAACAGGTTCGAGTTGGGGCCTTTTGCATAGCGCACCGAGCCTCTGGAGCATGGACAGGCGTCAGGATGGCTGAAGAGAGACCGCCCGTAGAGATGTCGCAGCCCGAGCCCTTGAGCGTGCTATGGCGCGTGCTCTCTGCCCCACAGACCCTGCTGGTCCTCATGGGCCTCCTCGCCTTGACCCTGGTCCTGGGCACCTGGATTCCGCAGATCCCTCCAGAGGAGTCGAGCGATCCCCAGGCCTGGCTGGCAGCACAGCCAGGCCTTTTTGGACAGTCGAGTTCGCTGGTGCGCACCCTGGGCCTGTACGACCTGTACCGCACCTTCTGGTTCCGCCTGTTGCTGGTCCTCAGCGGGCTGGCCATTTTTGTGCGGGCCGTGGACGCGGCCGAGCTGGCCTTGCAAGCGACGGGCCGGCGGGGCCGCGCGTCGGCCATGCCGCCGCCGTGGCAGTCGAGCCTGCCGCCGCGGCAGGTGCCTGCGCCCCTTCCCCTCGCCGAGGTGCGCCCCCGCGTCGAGGAGTGGCTGGCCGGGCAGCGCTACCGCCACGAGGAGGTCCAGGCGTCGCCCGAATCGCCGTCTGTGACGCTCATCGCCAGCCACCGGGCGCCGTCCCTCTGGCTGCGGCCCGTGGGCTATGCGGCCCTGCTGCTGGCCCTCGCGGGCCTCTTTGTGGCGGGCAGTTGGGGCTGGCAGGACGAATCGGTTCAGCTTCTCCCCGGCGAGATCCGGTCCGCGGGCCACGGGACGTCCCTTGCCTATCGCCTGGACAGCTTTCGCCTGCGGATGGACCGTCACGGGCACCTGGCAGGCTACGAGAGCGAGATTACGTGGCTCGATGGCCAGGCCGAGATCGGGCGGGAGGTGGCCGGCATCGGGCGTCCGGCGAGGCAGTCTGGCCTGGCGCTGCACCAGGCAGGCTTTGTGGCGGCCGTCCAGCTCAGCGGCCAGACTGCCACCGGCCAACCACTGCGCCTGGAGGGCAGCAGTGCCGAGATGGGCAGTGGCGACCGGGTACTCGTCCGCTTTGCTCTGCCCGACGATCAGCCCCTGGTATTTGTTCCGCTCCTCGACCGTTTCGTGGCGCTGACCTTCGAGCCAGAGTGCGATGGCGGCCGCCCCGCCGTCCACCTTGACCTCATCGACGCGGACGGCGAGAACCGCCAGCGCCTGGGCAGCCTGGGCAGCAGTGGCACGCTGCCCCTGGGCGATGGCCAGTTGAGCGCCGAGCTGTCCTTCGTGCCCGTCCTGCGCCTGGAATCCAGGCCGGCCCTGGCTCTGTCCTTCGCGGGCGCCCTGCTGGCGCTGCTGGCCCTCGGCCTGGCCTGGGCGCTCCCCGCGCGCCTGGCGTGGCTGGGCCTGGCGCCGGCGGGCGAAGACGGGTCGGCGGTGGGGGTGACAGCATTGCCCGGCGCCGGCCAGAGAGAGTGGCTGGCCGGGCTGGCCGGGGGTCTGGAGGAGGCCCTCCACGATGGCGACTGAGATGTGGGCCGTGGCTGCCGCCGCCGTCCTGCTCGCCGCTGCCGCGGGTTTCAGCACCGCGGCCCTGGCCGGCAAGGGCCGGCCCTGGCTGCTGCTGTCGGCCGCCGCCCGAGGGGCCAGCATTGTGGCCCTGGCCGTGGCCCTCTACCTGGAGTCCGCCGGCCGCGGCGGCTGGTCGCCCCAGGACCTGTGGCAGGTGACCGTGAGCCTGTCGCTGGCCACGGTCGCCGCGCACCTGGCGCTGAGCTGGGCGCTGGATGCCGGCGCGGGCGTGCCAATCGCCGACGCCGTCGCCGCCGTCCTGGCCGTGGTGGCCTGGCTGGCCATTCGTCCGGGCGGAGAGGATCTGGACTGCTTGCATCGCACCCTGGCCTACCGGGTCGAGTGGGTCCTCTTCCTGGCCGGCTCTGGCGGGGCCCTCATCGCCGGCTCCGCGGGCCTGGCCGCGGTCCTGCCGTGGCATTGGGCCCGGGTGGGCGCCCGGCGCCTGCTGGCCGGGGGCGGCTTCCTGGCGGTCCTGGCGGTCGGCGCCGGCGTTGTGGCGGGCCTGTGGTGGACGTGGCAGGCCACCGGGACCCTCCAGCCCGCCGACATTCGCGAGAGCTGGATGGCCGTCGTGTGGCTGCTGGCCGCGATGAGCGCCACGGCCTGGCAATTGGAAAAGGGCGCGCACCGTTGGGCCGCCGGCCTCGCCCTGGTCGCCGGCTCGGCTGCCATCCTGGGCATGTTGGCGCTGCCCGATCTACAGCGGTTGATGGGCCTGTAGCGGCCGTCGCCCTGGCGCGCCCGCGGGCACAAAGGAGGAAAGATGGAACCGGTCGTGATCGGCATGGCGGGAGGCACAGGGTCCGGCAAGACCACCGTGGCCCGGGAGATCCTGAAGCGCGCCGGCACCGAGCTGATCTCGTTCATCCAGCACGATGCCTACTACAAGGACCTGAGCGATCTGCCCCTGGCCCAGCGGGCCATGCAGAACTTTGACCATCCCGATGCCCTGGACAACGACCTCCTGATCCGCCACCTCAAGGAACTAAAGGCCAGTCGGGCCATCCAGATGCCGATCTATGACTTTACCACGCACACGCGCACGCTCGAAACCCGCCGGGTGGAGCCCCACCGCGTCATCATCCTGGAAGGCATCCTGATCTTTGCCGACGAGGCGCTGCGGCGGTTGATGGACGTCAAGATCTTTGTCGACACCGATCCCGACATCCGTTTCATCCGCCGACTTCAGCGGGATATTGCCGAGCGAGGGCGCACCATGGACTCGGTCATCCGGCAGTACATGGGCACCGTGCGGCCCATGCACCAGGAGTTCGTGGAGCCCAGCAAGCGCTATGCCGACGTCATCATCCCCGAAGGCGGGTTCAATGAGGTGGCCATGGAGATGGTGGCGGCCCGCATCCGGGCGCTGTTGCAGGCCCACGAGTGAGAGAGAGCGCGCCCCGTTGTCAATCGATGCCCAACGCCCGGGCCGGGTTTTCCGCCGTCATGGTCCTGATCTCCCGCGGCGACAGCCCCAGGTTCAACATGTCTTGCATATAGATGGCGAGCTGCTGCACCGGGATGGGGTTCAGCCATTGACCAGCGTCGCTGGACATGATACACCGCGCCGCCCCCACGGCCTTGATGCCGTCGTACAGCGCCTGGACCGGGATGGGATGGCTTACCTGGCGCGTCGTGTCGTTGTAGGCGTGCTCCAGCCAGGTGGCGCCCAGGTCCAATATCTCTATCATCTGCTCCACGCCGTAGCCGACAAAGCTGGCCAGGGGATGGGTGACGATGGTCTTGACGCCGCGGGCCGCCGCCTGGCGCACCACGGCGCAAGCCTCGTCAAAGCTGACGTGCCCGGTGGCCAGCACGGCGCCGGCAGCCGCCACCTGGTCGATGATGCGCAGCACCTGCGGATTGAGCCCGCCCTCCTCGTCCAGGAGATAGATCGGTTCCACCTCGTCGCCCAGCCCGGCGGACAGGCTCTGGACGTGGCTCCTGTTTTCCAGGAATTTGGCCGTGTGGAGCGTGGGCAGCCACACCACTTTGGCCCCCATCTCGAGGGCAATGTGCACGGCGTGAGGGTTCAGTCCGCCCACCGGGTGGTTGAGGGTGATGGACCCGAACACGGCAAAGCCGGTCTCGTCGCCAGCCAGGGAGGCGCGTCCCGCCGTGGGCGCAAAGTGGTTCTTGATGACGATGGCGCGCATGCCCACTGCCTGTGCCAGGCGCGCCAGCTCGATGTCGTTGAGGATCCGGGGATAGACGTCGGGCGCCGAGTGGATGTGGATGTCGATGGCGCCGTGGAGCAGCTCTCGGACCTGCGGTTCGAAACGAAGATTCATGCCTCCTCCTTGCCCGCCGCCCGGGGACTCTCCGACCGGCGACTGGCCCCCATTATACATCCGGCGGCAACACGGGTCAAGCACACCCCCACGTGCGCGACCGGAGCACCGGCTTGACCGATTGCGGGTTCTATGGTAGCATAATGCTGGTCGTGCTAGACGGGGAACTGGCGGTGCCCTGTACCCGCAAACCGCCATAGCGGGGTCGAATTCCCCCTCGAGGGCTCATGGCTGGTCGGGACTGCCAGGCCAAGCGGCGAAGAAGGTTGGGTCCTGCGCGGCAGGAGCCTGTGAACCCCGCCAGGTCCGGGAGGAAGCAACGGTAAGCAGTCACTCTTGGGTGTCGCAGGGTTGCCTGGCCGGAGCAGGCTGGTTTTGGCAAGCCGGCTGGTACAGTTCGACAGGGGGTGCACGACCAGCACTTATGACGAGCTGGAGTGCGCCGCACTCCAGCTCGTTTTCTTTGAAGGGTGCGTGGAACTGGGGAGAGAGGGCGATTGGTAAAGGACCTTTCGGAACAGGTGGTGGTGATCGGCGGCGGTGCGGCGGGCCTCATGGCAGCCGGCCAGGCAGCCGCCGCGGGCGCCCCCGTTCTGCTCCTGGAGCGCACAGCCCGCCTGGGCACCAAGCTGCGCATCACGGGCAAGGGCCGCTGCAATCTGACCAACACCGCCGAGATGGAAGACTTCCTGGAGCACTTTCGCTTTCCGGACCCGGAAGGCGACGCGCACCTGTACCTGCGCAACGCCTTTGCTCGCTTTTTCTCGCCCGACCTGGTGGCCTTTTTCCAGGATCTGGGGGTCGAGACGAACGTGGAGCGCGGCGGGCGGGTCTTTCCCTCCAGCAACAATGCCCACCAGGTTGCCGAGGCCCTGGCGCGCTTTGCCCGCGAGCAAGGGGTCGAGATCCGCACCCTGAGCCGCGTCGAGAAGCTGTGGCTGGAGGATGGCGGGCTGCGCGGCGTCATCCTGCAGGACGGCGAGCGGATCGCGGCCGGCGCAGCCATTGTCGCCACGGGCGGCGCCTCGTACCCAAAGACCGGCTCCACGGGCGACGGCTACCGCCTGGCGGAGCAGGCCGGCCACCGGGTGCTGCCCATCCGCCCGGCCCTGGTGCCCCTGGTCCTGGCCGGCACCGAGCCCAGGGCGATGGCGGGCCTCAGCCTGCGCAACGTGGAGGTGCGCCTGCTCCTCGACGGCCAGGAGGTTGCCCGCGACTTTGGCGAGATGCTCTTTACCCATTATGGCGTGTCGGGGCCCATCATCCTGAGCTTGAGCGGGCCGGCCGTGCAGCGGCTGGGCCGGGGGCGGCTGCAGATGAGCATTAACCTGAAGCCGGCCCTCGGCGCCGAGAAGCTGGACGCCCGCCTGCGGCGCGACATCGACCAGTTTGGCAAGCGCAGCTACCGCAATCTGCTGAAGGAACTCTTGCCCCTGAAGATGATCGACGTCTTTGTGGCGCGCAGCGGCATTCCGCCATCCAAGCCCGGCCACCAGATCAGCGCCGAGGAACGGCTGCGCGTGCGCGAGCTGCTCCACGATTTCCGCCTGGCCATCGTTGGCCACCGCCCCCTGGAAGAGGCCATCGTCACGGCGGGCGGGGTCGACACGCGAGAGGTCGATCCGCGGACCATGGCCTCGCGGCTGGTTCAGGGCCTCTATTTCGCCGGCGAGGTGCTGAACGTGCAGGCCGACACCGGCGGCTATAACCTACAGGCCGCCTTTTCCACCGGCTATGTCGCCGGGCGCGCCGCGGCCGGGCGCGTGGCCGAGGCTCGGGAGTAGGCCATTGGCATCAGAGCGTGCGATAACCAGCGAGACGTACTGGAACCCTCCCACGTGGCTGCGAGGAGTCCTGGCAGTTGGCCTCGTGGCCGGCGGCCTCGCGCTCCTGGCTGCCGGCTGGGCGCGCACGAGCGTCCCCCTGCAATTGGTCGTCGAGGATGAGAGGCGACAGGTGCGAACCCACGCCGGCACGGTCGGCGACGCACTGCGCCAGGCGGGTGTGGCATTCTCTCCAGAGGACTGGGTCTGGCCGCACCCGGAGGCCGCCCTGCAAGCGGGCCAGACCATCCGCATCGAGAGAGCCCGGCCGGTCATGATTCGCGCCGACGGGCACTCGATCCTGGTACGGACCCACGCCGTCACGGCCCGCAGCGTCCTGGTCGCGGCCGGCATAACGGCCGGCCAGGCCGACGAGATCTGGCTGGACGGCGAGGAGGTGAGCCCGGCCACGCTGCTGCCGGCGGGCACCGGCGACGGCACGGTACCCCTGGTTGCCCTGCGGCGGGCCGCCACCCTCAGCCTGGCCGAGATCAGCGAGGCCCAAGCGCGCACCCTGCATAACACGCTCCATACGACGGCCACGACAGTGGGGCAGGCCCTCCAGGAATATGGAGTGGAGCTGACCCTGGGCGACGCCGTGGAGCCCGGGCTCCAGACCCGGATCGTCCCCGGCATGGCCATCACCATCGAGCGTTCCTTTCCCATCGACATCCACGTGGACGGCCGCCTCATTCGCACGCGCACCCGGGGCGAGACCGTGGCCGGGGTGCTGGGCCAGGAGAGAGTGTCGCTCATGGGCCTGGACCGCGTCACCCCCGATCTGAACGCCAGGCCGCGGCCGGGAGACGTGATCCAGGTGACCCGCGTGCGCGAGGAGTATCAAGTCGAGTTCGAGCCCATCCCATTTGAGAGGATCTCGGTGCCGGACTCCGAGCTCGAGATCGACCAGACCCGCCTGGTCCACGAGGGACAGCCGGGCATCAACAAGCGCCGCTACCGGGTGGTTTACGAGGACGGCCTGGAAGTGGACCGGTTCCTGGAAGACGCCTGGGCCGAGCAGAAGCCCATCACCAGGACCGTGGCCTACGGCACCAAGATCGTCATCCGCACGCTGGACACGCCGGATGGGCCCATCGAGTATTGGCGCAAGATGCGGGTCTACACGACCTCCTACAAGCCCTCTTCAGCCGGCAGGCCGCCCGAGCATCCCCGCTACGGATACACGCGCCTCGGCTGGAAGCTGAAAAAGGGCATCGTCGCCACCGACCCGACGGTCATCCCCCTGCGGAGCAAGCTGTACGTGCCCGGCTACGGGTTCGCGCAGGCCGGCGACACCGGCGGCGGCGTCAAGGGCAAGTTCGTCGACCTCGGCTTTGACGATACCGACTACCAGTCGTGGCACTGGTGGACCGACGTATACCTGCTGACTCCGGTGCCACCCGCGAGCCAGATCCGCTGGGTGCTGCCCGATTGGCCACGCTTTCCCGATCGACGGCGTTAGCATGGCGGCCCAGAGCATTCCGGCGCTGCTGCGGGCCCACGGGCTGCGCCCGCGAAAGGGCCTGGGCCAGAACTTTTTGGTCGATCCCGTGGCCCAGGCGCGCATCGTCGAGGCCGCGGACCTATCGCCCGACGACGCCGTGGTCGAGGTGGGGGCCGGCCTTGGCAGCCTGACGCAGCTTCTGGCCGCCAGGGCGGGCCAGGTGGTGGCCGTCGAGCTGGACGACGCCCTGGCGCAGATCCTGCGCCAGCAGGTGGCCGGCCTGCCCAACGTGCAGGTGGTCCAGGGCGACGTGCTGCGCATGGCCGATTTCGGCTTTTCCCACCTGGGCTACAAGATGGTCGGCAACCTGCCCTACTATATCACCTCGGCCGTCCTGCGGCACTTTTTGGCCGAGAGCCCGCGCCCCCGGCTGGTGGTGGTCACCGTACAGCGAGAGGTAGCCGAGCGGATCGTTGCCCGCCCGGGCGACATGAGCCTCCTGGCCGTCAGCATCCAGCTTTACGGCGAGCCCGAGATCGTGGCGCGCATCCCCGCCGGTGCCTTTTACCCGTCGCCACAGGTCGACTCGGCCGTGGTGCGCGTTGCAGTGGGCGAGAAGCTGGCCGTTGACCTGGGTGAGGGCGTGACAGAGCAAGAGTTCTTTCGCGCGGTGCGCGCCGGCTTTGGGCAGAAGCGCAAGACGCTGCGCAACTCGCTCAAGGCGGGTCTCGCCCTGCCGGCCGCCGAGGTCGAAGCGGCCCTGGAACGGGCCGGGGTGAACCCCAGCCGCCGGGCAGAGACCCTCAGCCTGCAAGAGTGGGCGGCCGTGACGAATGCGGTTCACAAAAGGAAAGAGTACCCCCAGCAGGATTCGAACCTGCGGCCGACTGCTTAGAAGGCAGTTGCTCTATCCACTGAGCTATGGGGGCTCGACTCTATTCTAGCTCAGGTCCCCCAGGTTGTCAAAATGTCCTCTCGAAATCGAGGTCACCCGTCGTTGTCCACCGGCAGGGTGAAGGAAAAGACGCTGCCCTGGCCCTCTTCGCACTCCACCCAGATGCGGCCGCCATGGGCCTCCACGGCCAGCTTGCAGTAATGCAGGCCGATGCCCATGCCCCGGCGCCTGCCGATCCAGTCGTCGCCCTGGTAGAACTTGTGAAATATCGTCTCGCGCATCTGCTCCGCGATGCCGGGGCCCGTATCGGCAACGGAGCAGACGACGGCCTTGGCGTCGTCTGCCATCTCTACGACGGCGCGCACCTCGATGCGACCGTGGGCCGGGGTAAACTTGAGGGCATTGTCCAGGAGGTTGCTCAATACCCGGCTGATGACTTCTTCGTCCATGAACACGCACGGCAGGTCCGGGGGCAGGGCCGAGGACACTGTCACACGGCTCACGTTGGCCATGGCCCGGTACTCGGCCAGAACGTTGTCGACGACGTCACCCAGGGGCGCCGCGTGCCGCGCGAGGGGGATCTGCCGGTCTTCCAGGCGCCGCAGCCAGAGGACGGTGCCGATGCGGCTGTGGAGCTTGCGGCCGCTCTCCAGGGCGATGGACAGCAACTGATCCGATACGTCCTCGCCCACATCTTTCATTTCGAGCAGGGTTTCGAGGCTGCTGATGACGGCGGACAGAGGCCCCTGAAGGTTGTGGATGACCATGCTGGTCAGGTCCTCGCGAAAGCGTTCCAGCTCCCGTTGGCGGGTCATGTCGCGCAACACGGCCACCCAGCCAAAGGCCTCTCCCACGGCATTGAGCACCGAGGCAACGGTCGCTTCGAGGTAGAGCTGCCGGCTTCCCTGCCGGAAGTGAAAGGCCAGCTCGACGCCCTCTTCGCCCCCATACGTGCTGTCCAGATAAGCCGAGAGATTGTTGGGGTCCAGGTCGGTCACCCGGTAGAGAAAGCTCTCTGGCACGGCGACCACGTCCCGGATGCTCTGGCTGGTGATCAAGCGCCTGATGCCCGGGCCAAACCACTCCTCGACGGCGCGGTTGGCGAGGATCACGTAGCCGCGGGTGTCAAAGACGATTACCGCGTCGCGCGTGGAGTTGAGGATGGCTTGCAGCCGGTCGCGCCCTTCCATTGCCTGCTGAAAGAGCTGCGCGTTGTGGATGCCGATGGCGGCGTGATCGGCCAGCAGCTCGGCAAACTGCAGATGCTCGACGGCAAAGGCGTTCGGGCGGTCGCTCTCCAGGGTGATGATGCCGATGGACCGGCCTTCGTGCAGGATGGGAACGCTGAGCTGGGATCGTGTCGACTCGACACCCAGGTAATAGTCCGCGTCCTGGCTGACATCCGGCACCACGGCGGGCAGGCCGGTGCGCGCCACGCGGCCGGTGATCCCCCGGGCATCGGGCCAGAGCTGCTCCTGATAGTGGCCGATGAGGCAAAACCCTGCCTCCGCGACGGGGCGCAACCCTCGCCTTTCGGCGTCGTAGAGCCAGATCACGCCGCGATCGGCCCGTGCCGCCTGCACGCTCTGCTCCAGAACGACGTCCATGACCTGCTGCAGATCCAGGCTCGCCGTCAGGCGGCGGCTGATCTCCTCGATGGCGGTCAGCTCCTCGACGCGCGCGGCAAGGGCGGCGTTGGTCTGGACGTACAGGTCGCGGGCCCGATCCCGCTCCCGTGTGACGGTGTCGTAGAGACGCGCATTGGCGATGGCGATGGCCGCCTGGTTGGCAAAGGTGGTCAACACCTCCATCTCCACGTCCGAGGGATGGTGGACATCGCAAAAGTAGACGCTGAGAATGCCCAGCAGCCCGTCCCGGGCAAGCAGTGGCAGGTCGATGACGGCTCGATAACCCTCCTGCCCGGCCAGGGCGTGGTAGCCTTCCACGTTCGGCTCGAGGAACACGTCGGCGACTATGAGCGGCTCTCGCGTGACGACCACGCGGGCGCGGCCGGTGGGGTCGACGGGCAGCGCGTGGGAGGCCTCGCAATAGGCATCGCTGAGCCCCCGGGACAGGCGCAGGTTGAGGGTCGTGCCATCCTCGCTCAGCTCAAAAATGGCCGACTTGTCGCAGTGAATGACCTTGATAGCCGAGTCCACGATGGTGTGCAGAACCTGTTCCAGATCCAGCGACGAAGAAAGGGCGGAAGACGCGGCCGCCAGCATGGCCAGCTCGCTGGACCGTTGCTGCATCTCGCCGCGGAGCTGGGCGGTGCCCAGGGCCACGGCCGATTGGTCGCCCAGGGCTGCCAGGAATCCGCAGTCGGCCTGATCGTAGGCAAGCCGGGAGCGCTTGGGGCCAAGGGCAGCCCAGCCGACGAGGCAGTCACGCAGGTGCATGGGGACGATGAGCACCACACCCGAGCTTTGCACCTGGCGCCAGATCTCTTGCTGCGACGGCGGCACCTGTCTCAAGAGCCGGGCGACGTCCACCAGGCAGTCTTTGCTCGCCAGATTGGCCGGGATGGGGTGCAGGGACTTGAAACGCGAGCCGGGGCGCCAGAGGGGCTGGTCTGCCAGATCGCCGCGGACCAACACCGAGTCGAAGGATCCTTGCTCCTGAGCGAGGACGATGGCCACGCCACATGGGCGCAATAGAGACTCGATCTGTTCGGCCATCAAGGCCACGAGCGAGTCATCGGTGACCAGGCCGGTCAGGGCCCGCGAAAACTCTTGCAGGCCCTGTCGATAGCGGTTCCAACGCCGCCCCGGCAGGCCGGCCAGGTCAACCAGGATCGATCGCAGCGTCTTGTTCGTCATCGTTCCCAAACAGGGCCAACCACTGCTCTACCTCTGCCGGCGTTGGCGGTTGTTCTTTGCGGGACGTTTGTGCTTCGGGCTGTCCCAATTGGGCCGAAAAGGCTTCTGCTGACTGGACGCGCGCTCCCAACCGTGCGACCCCTGTCGCCAATTCCCGGTCAGAGGTCACGACGGTCAGTCCCTGGCGGTTACGGGCTTGGGCCACGCGTCGGAGGATGATTGCGTCCGCACTGCTGCCGTAAGATGCCGAGATCACCTGTACACCGCCGATCTTTCGACTTTGACCCAGGGTCGAACTCACGCCCGGATCAAAGACAACGGCGATGGCCTTGCCCGTTCGTGCCCGAAAAGCTATTAGCAGCCTTACCAGGGCGTCTTCATCATCGACGTCTGCCAGCGAGATGCCTGGCAAATGGCCGATCAGGTTGTGGCCATCGATCAAAATCGGCACTGGTGAGGCTCTCCCATCGACAACCAAGCCTCCTTTATGAACAACTGGCTTGGATTTATTATACGGCAGTCCTGTGCCCCTGGCAATCCCCCAAGGGTACTAAACTGGTACCAAGGTGTGACTGCCGGTGCGATGCACCTGATATAGACCCCATGGCTTGACTTTGGGGGAAGGTTACTCATCGCTGGCGGAAAGGCGATTGTCCAGGATCTGACCTCCGTCAAAGGTATCGAGCTGCAGGTAGAATCGGGCAGCATCCACCAGGGCCTCGGCCGGCAGGAGGCCAACGACCTCGCCGCGCGTGATGGACAGGCCGCGGCGTGCGGCCTCGCTGCGGATCATTTCCACCACGCGGTGAATGGGTGTGTGACGATAGTCGGTCAGGTTCATCGACACCTGCGCCTGCCCTTCGACCACCAGGCCGAGGGCCTTGACGTAGCGCAGGCCGCCGCTGGAATGGCGCACGGCGCGGGCAATAGCCTGGGCCGGGGCGATATCGGAGGTGTTGAGATAGACGTTGAAGGCAATGAGGGCCGGCCGGGCCCCGATGGCGGTGGCGCCCGCGGGGCCCATGACCGCCGGGCCAAAGTCGGGCGCGCGCTCGGGGTCCGTGCCGATCTCGTCCTTCAGACCCTCGTACTCGCCACGCCGAACGTCGGCCAGGTTGCGCCGGTCGGGCCGCGAAGAGGCCTCCTCGTAGAGGTAGACCGGGATGCCCAGCTCGTCTCCAACCCGCTGGCCCAGTTCCCGGGCCAGGACGACACAGTCCTCCATGGACACGCCGCGCACAGGGACAAAGGGCACGACGTCGGTAGCGCCCATGCGGGGATGCCCGCCGCGATGGTGGTTCATGTCGATGGACTCGGCCGCCCGGGCAATGCCGCGGAAGGCAGCCTCCACGATGGGCTGTGGCTCGCCGACGAGGGTGACGACCGAGCGGTTGTGGTCGACGTCGGATTGGACGTCCAGGACCTGGGCCCCCGGTACCTCCCGCATGGCCGCGACGATGCCGTCAATGATCTCGCGCCGGCGGCCTTCGCTGAAATTGGGCACACACTCGACGACTTTTCTCACGTTTCCCTCCTCGACGCCTACTTTTCGTGCGTTTTTGGACTGTCCACCCATTCTAACATCTAGGCTGCCTGGTGTCAACGCCAGTGGCGATGCTTGCCCGCACCTCCCTTTTGTGCTAGAATACCCCGGTGCCGCCTGCCTGTCACGCGCGACCGGGGGCGGCAAATCGTGTGATAAACGGGACAATGCTAAGGTCTTTACCGGTTCCCTTTCAAGCGATCCTTTGGCCGCTGTTCGGCGCGGTCTTGATCCTGGCGACGGGCCGCCTGCTACCCGCCTGGGTGCGGCGGTTGCTGGCCGGCGCGGCGGCGGCTGCATCCCTGGCTGCCATCTGGTCTCTGCGGTCCGGGGGTGCAGAGCGCGTGCAACTCGACTGGTCACCCCTGAACCTGTTCCGCGCGGGCCCGGCCCTGTCGGCCGGCGACATCGCCCTGCCGGCGGCGCTGGCCGTGGCGACGGTAGCCGTCGCCCTGGCCCTCGGGATCGGCGGGCGGCAGCCTCGCAGCCCGTGGCACGGACTGCTCCTCGTCCTCCT
>JAAYZQ010000100.1 GCA_012514775.1 Anaerolineaceae bacterium | reverse complement strand
TATGTCGCCGTGACCCCCTGCGGCAGGGGCGAGTGGCGGGCATTGCTCGAACGCCAGCCCTTGACTCTGGACTGGCTTCCCGCCCGGTCGACAGTCCCGGCAGGTTGCCAACTGCCCTTTGATGATGCTATCCCGATTCTGTTCTGGGGAGAGAACTGCAAGGAGCAGGGCAGGCCTTTTGCGCAGCGACGTGAAGACGGGGGGGTGGTTTTCTACGTCGACCTCGTCGCCACCACGCTGTTCATGCTCTCCCGTTGGGAGGAGACAGTAATCACCGAACGAGACGAGCATGGCCGGTTCCCGGCTACAGCTAGCGTGGCCCACCGGCAAGGCTTTCTCGACCGGCCTATTGTGGACCAGTACGCGCTGATTCTGCGGGAGTGGCTCAAGGTCCTCCTGCCAGCGTGGGAACCCGAATCCCAGGTCTTCTCGGTCAAGCTAAGCCACGATATCGACCATCTTGGACGTTTCCCGCGTGTGAGCAATGCGCTTCGAACCATCGGCAGAGATTTGCTGAAACGGCAGGATCTGCAGCGTGCGCTTGCCAACGGCGCCGAGGCCATTGTGCAATACGTCGCCCCTCATCGAACGCAGTATGCCAGGGGAATCGAGTTGTTGGCCGACTGGTCGCGGGAGCATGGCCTGACGAATGACGCATTCTACTTCATGGCTGCCGGTCCAGGGCCCATGGATGGCGATTACGACGTGGCATCGGATGCAACCAGACGTATCGTAGACAGGTTGACTGGCCAAGGTTTCGAGATCGGACTCCATGCCGGCTACGACACACTCGGCAACCCCGAAAGGCTGGCAGAAGAGAAGGCACGGCTGGACGCCGTCCTGGGTGAGACACACTATGGCGGACGCCAGCATTATTTGCGCTTTCAGGTGCCAGACACATGGCGGCACTGGGAGCAAGCGGGGCTTGCCTACGACGCAACCATGGGCTACGCCGACGGTGAAGGATTTCGTTGTGGCACGTGCCACCCCTACCGCCCCTTTGACTTGACACTGGATGCAGAGCTGGACGTGTGGGAACAGCCACTGATCGTAATGGATGCAACGCTCTTTAGTTACAAAAGGCTCTTGCCCGACGAGGCAGACACGCGGATCGGTGAACTAGCTCAACGCTGCAAGCAGGTGGAGGGGACGTTCACCATGTTGTGGCACAACTCTTCGCTCAGCGGAGAGTGGGAGCCATGGCGCCAGGTATATCGGCACGCCCTCGGAGTCCTGGCGAAAATGCAAGGAGCCTGGACCTCGGAAGCACGGCCTGAGGATGAGAAGGGTGGGCGGGTGATAGCTCCCGTATCCCATCAAATCACAGACGATCGCAGATAGAGAAGGTTATGCCATCATCTCTTGCAGTTCGCATGCTGGTTCTTAACGAATTCACCCACGACGCCCGGGTGCAGAGAGAGGCCAAGGCGCTTGCCGCAGCCAATCACAATGTTACGGTCGTGGCGCTTTGGAAGGCGGGATTGAAAAGGGAAGAGGAGCGAGATGGATACCGCGTTGTACGGCTCCATCTGCGTTCTCGAGGCTGGCGTAGCCGGCTGGTCGCTCCTCTCGTCAAATATGTCGAATACGCATTCCGGGTTGGACAACTGCCGGACAGCCGGTCGGTGCAGGTTTACCATGCCCACGCTGTCCAGACCTTACCAGCAGCATGGCTGGCCACTCGAGGCCGCGGCCATCGCCTGGTGTATGATGCCCACGAACTGGAGACGGGGCACAACTTTCACGGCTTCAGGTTGGCAGGCATTTATCGGCACGTGTGGCCCTGGCCCGAGCGAGCCTTTATCCGCAGCGCGGATGCAACCATCACGGTGAACGAGGGGATTGCCGACGAACTGGTGCGGCTGTATGGTATTGCCGATCCAGTGGTGGTCATGAACTGCCCAGAGCGCCAGCCGTTCAACAAGTCTACTCGGCTGCGCGACGAGCTTGGCATCCCGCCAGGCCTGAAGATTGCCATTTACCAGGGCGGAGTGGTTGGCGGCCGGGGCATAGAACCGTTCTTGCACGCGATTCAACGTTTACCGGAGGTGGCGGGCGTGGTTCTGGGCGATGGGCACCTCCTGGAGGAGTACAGGGCTCGCGCCGAATCGGGCCTGTGGCAAAGGGTGTACCTGCCTGGCAAGGTGCCGCTGGACGACCTGCCCCACTACACCGCTTCGGCCGACGTCGGCGTGACACTCATTCAGGATATCTGCCGAAGCTATCATCTGGCGTTGCCCAACAAGCTGTTCGAGTATCTGCAGGCCGGTATCCCAGTGTTGGGTAGCAACCTACCAGAGATTGCACGGATCATTCAAGGCTACAATGTGGGCCTGGTCGTGGACCCGGATGATCCAGACGCGATTGCCGAGGCACTCGGGCGACTACTGCGTGACACAGACCTGTATGCCCGGAGCAGCGCCAAGGCGCGGCAGGCCGCAGCTATCTTTAATTGGGATCGGGAAAAAGTCAAACTTCTGGACCTGTACCAGAACCTGGGCAAGTAGAAGATGGGCCGGGAGGACCGGCGTCGAGCCCACCCTCGTGATCTGGAATCGCAGGCCGGACAGAAAAAACGACATTTCGATATCAAGGAAGGAAATCTTGGCTCACGTCTGTATTATCACCTCAGTTCATCAACCCTTCGACGGGCGGATTTTCCACCGCGAGGCAAGGTCGCTGGCCGGCGCGGGGCACCAGGTCACGCTCCTGGCGCCGGCCGATTTTGCCCGGAAGGAGCGGGAGGGCGTGACGGTCGTGGGCGTCCCCCGGCCGGCCCGCCGCTGGGCGCGCCCCCTGGCCTGGCTGCGGCTCTATCGCCTGGCACGGCGGCTGCGCCCCGACGCCGTCCACATCCACGATCCGGAGCTGCTCCTGTTGCTGCCCTTCCTGCGCCTGGGGCTCGGCCGGCGCGCCAGGTTGATCTATGACGCCCACGAGTATTTCGTCGACTCGATCGCGGTCAAGCAATGGATCCCGGCCCGCCTGCGGCCCCTCGTCGCCCGGGCAGCGGGCTGGGTCGAGAGGCTCCTGGCGCAGCGCGCCCATGGCCTGGTCCTGGCCGTGGAAGGCCAGAAGGACGAGTACGGCTACTTTCGCGGCCCCGTAGCCGTGGCTCGCAACCTGCCCCTTGCCGGTCTCTTCGAGGGCAGCCAGCCGCACCCGGCCCTGGAGGTCGACGGCTTTCGACTCATCTACGTGGGCCTCATCTTGCCCCAAAGAGGCATCGACCTGCTCCTGGACGCCCTGTACCTGCTGCGCGAGCAAGATGTCGACGACGTGCACCTCTTTCTCCTCGGAGCCGAAACCTCGCCGGCCTACGTCGACCAGATGCGATCCTTTGCCCGCGAGCATGGCCTGGAGCAACAGGTCCACTGGATGGGTTACGTGCAGCCCGACCAGCTCAAGCACTACCTGGCCAATGCCCACGCCGGCCTGGCGCCCCTGATGCCCACCCGCCAATACAGCCGGCCCTTTCTGGCCACCAAGCTCTTCGAGTACATGCTGGCCGGCCTGCCCATCGTCTGCGCCGATCAGCCCAACTGGCGCGCCCACGTGGAAGAGGCGGGATGCGGCATCGTCGTCCCGGCTGGCGAGCCGGCGGCCTATGCCCGGGCCATCCGCCGCCTGCGGGACGATCTGGCCGGGGCACGTGCCATGGGTGAGCGCGGCCGTGAGACGGTCCTGGCGCACTACACGTGGGAGCGCGAGGAGGAGCGCCTGCTCGAGCTCTACGAAACCCTGTTGACCGGCCAGGAGAAAGGATGAATCATGCGTATTCTGAACGTCGTGGGCGCCCGCCCCAACCTCATGAAGATGGCCCCCATCGTGGACGAGATGGCGCGCCATGCCGAGATCGAGCAGCGCCTGCTGCACACCGGCCAGCACTATGACGACAACATGTCGCGCGTTTTTTTCCAGGAGCTGGGCCTGCCCTCGCCCGACGTCTACCTGGGCGTTGGCTCGGGCAGCCATGCCTCGCAGACGGCACAGGTCATGGTCGGCTTCGAGAAGATATGCCTGGAGAGCCGCCCCGACATGGTGGTGGTTGTCGGCGACGTCAACTCCACGATGGCCTGCGCCATCACCGCCGTCAAGCTGTGCATCCCGGTGGCCCACGTCGAGGCCGGGCTGCGCAGCCTGGACCGGCGCATGCCCGAGGAGATCAACCGCATTGTTACCGACGCCGTCTCTGACCTGTTGCTTACGGCGTCGCGCGACGGCGACGAAAACCTGATCCGGGAAGGGGTCGATCCGGCCCGCATCCATTTCGTCGGCAACGTCATGATCGACACGCTGTTGCGCCATCGCGCCCGGGCCGCCGTCAGCGATGTCCTGGGCCGCCTGGGCGTACAGCCGCGGGGCTATGCCCTCCTGACCCTGCACCGCCCGTCAAACGTGGACGACCGGGAGACCCTGGGCGGCATCGTCTCCGCCCTGGAGGCGGTCCAGGCACGGCTGCCCATAGTCTTCCCCGTTCATCCCCGGACGCTCAAGCGCCTGGAGTCCTTTGGCCTCCTGGACCGGCTCGCCGCCATGCCCGGCATGATCCTCACCGAGCCCCTGGGCTACCTGGACTTCTTGTGCCTGCTGGATCACGCTCGCCTGGTGCTCACCGACTCCGGTGGCATCCAGGAGGAGACCACAATCCTGGGTGTGCCCTGCCTGACCTTGCGCCCGAACACCGAGCGGCCGGTGACCGTCAGCCAGGGCACCAATCAGGTCATCGGCTCCTCACCGGAGCGCATCGTGGCCGCCAGCCTGGAAGTGCTGGAGGGCCGGGGCAAGGAGGGCCAGCGGCCAGAGCTGTGGGACGGCCATGCGGCAGAGCGGATCGTGCGCGTAATCCTGAATTGGCAACAGGGCAAATCTTGAGAAGACTGTGGAACCGGGGCATTTGATCTCTGCAAGTGCCTGTGCTACAATGGCCGCCGTTGAGAATATATGACAATGCGTATCCTTTACCTCAGCCAGTACTTTCCGCCGGAGGTAGGTGCCACCCAAACCCGGGCCTACGAGATGGCGCGCAACCTGGTGCGCCTGGGACACCAGGTCACGGTCCTGGCCGAGGTTCCCAACCACCCCACGGGCATCATACCGCCCGCCTACCGGGGCAAGCTCTACGATCGGGCCGCCATGGACGGCATCGACGTCCTGAGGGTATGGGTCAAGACGGCGCCGCAAAAGACCTTTGCCACCCGCATGTTTTTCTACCTGACCTACATGGTCAACGCCGCCCTGGCCGGCTCGCTCCTGGCTCCCGGCCGGTTTGACCTGGTCTATGCCTCGTCGCCGCCGCTCTTTGTGGGGGCCGCCGCCCTGGTCCTCAGCCGCCTGCGGCGGGCACCTATGGTCTTTGAGGTACGCGACCTGTGGCCCGAGTCGGCGGTGCAGCTCGGCGAGCTGAACAGCGCCCGCGCCATCCGCCTGGCGACGCGCCTGGAAGAGGCGTGCTACCGCGGGGCGCGGCACATCGTCGTCGTCACCGAGGGCATCCGCCAGCAGCTGCTGGAGCGCGGCTACCCGGCCGAGAAGATG
>JAAYZQ010000009.1 GCA_012514775.1 Anaerolineaceae bacterium | reverse complement strand
GCGTTGCTCAGGACCTTGCCCTTCGCGTTGCTCAGGACCTTGCCCTTCGCGTTGCTCAGGACCTTGCCCTTCGCGTTGCTCAGGACCTTGCCCTTCGCGTTGCTCAGGACCTTGGGGCGCGTCACGGCGCTCCTCGCCCCGCTGCTGAAGCCCGAAGGGCCGGAGCCGGCCAGGCAGGAGCAGGCCGGCAAGGTATTACTGCACGCCCGCTGCGCCGCTCCCGCCGGGGCCGGCACCGTGGCGGCGCTGGAGGCCCTGCCCGGGGTGTCGGCCGTGTGGGCCGCGGAGGCGATCTTTTTTCCGCTGCGCAGCGCCCCGCTCTTTGAAAGCGCGGCCGAGATGGTGGCCTACGCCGAGGCCGAGGGCTGCTCCCTGGGCGAGGCGGCCCTGGCCTACGAGGCCGCGCTCCTGGGCCTGCCGCCGGCCGAGGTGCTGGCCGAGACCCTGCGCCGCTTCGAGGTGATGCGCGCCGCCGTCCATCGCGGCCTGGCAGCCCCGGGGCGCCCCCGGGATGCATCGGGCGATTTGGCACCCATGCAGCTCCTGCGGCCCACGGCGGGGGGCATCTTCCAGGCCGAAAGGGAGGGCGCGCTGGCCGTCGGGGGCCTGCACGCCCGGGCAGCCGCCCGGGCCATGGCCGTCATGCACGTCAACGGCGGCATGGGCGTCGTCTGCGCCGCGCCCACGGCCGGCTCGGCGGGCACCATCCCCGGCGTCCTGGTGACCCTGGCGGAGGACCCCGCCCTCGCTTCTCTTCGCTCGCGCCGGGAAGGCGTGGGGGACGAGGCGGCCATCGCCCTTGCGCTCCTGGCCGCTTCGGCGGTGGGGCTCGTCGTGGCCCGGCGGGCCACCTTTGCCGCCGAGGTGGCCGGCTGCCAGGTCGAGATCGGCGCCGCGGGCGCCATGGCTGCCGCGGCCGTCGTCGAGGCCGCCGGTGGGAGCGCCCAACAGGCCGTGGACGCCGCCGCCATCGCCTTTCAGAACACCATGGGCCTGGTGTGCGACATGGTCCAGGGCATCGTCGAGATCCCATGCCACACCCGCAACGCCGCGGCTGCCGCCAATGCCTTCCTGTGCGCCGACCTCATCCTGGGCGGCTATCAAAACCCCATCCCCCTGGACGAGACAGTCGACGCCGTCATGGCCGTCGGGCAGATGCTGCCCCGCGAGCTAAAGGTCACTGCCCTGGGCGGCCTGGCCCTGGCCCCATCGGCCCGGTCCCTGCCGCGGCTGCGCTAGCAAGGATGCAGGAGTAGAAAGGATGGAGAATAGACTGGACCAGATACTCGTCATCGACCTGGAAACCACCTGCTGGCGGGGCGACCCGCCCGCCGGACAGCAGTCCGAGATCATCGAGATCGGCCTGTGCCGCCTGGACGTGGACAGCCTGCAGCGCCTGGAGACGCGCAGCATCATCGTCCGCCCCGTGGAGTCGGAGGTCAGCGAGTTTTGCACCGAGCTGACCACCCTGACGCCGGCCGACGTGGCCCGGGGCATCAGCTTGCGCGAGGCGTGCCGCATCCTCCGCGACGAGTACGCGGCGGAGGAGCGGTTGTGGGCCAGCTTTGGCGACTATGACCGCAAGAAGTTCGAGCGCGAGTGCCGCAGCAAGGCGGTGGCCTATCCCTTTGGCGACGCACACCTCAACGTCAAGAACCTCTTTGCCGTCGTCCACCGGCTTCCCCAGGAGGTCGAGCTGGACAAGGTCCTGGCGATGCTGGGCTGGGAAATGGAGGGCACCTATCATCGCGGCGACTCGGACGCCTGGAACATTGCCCGGGTCCTGGCCCACATTCTGGAGCGGGCAAGGTCCTGAGCAATGCGAAGGGCGAGGAATGGCGCGTAGCCGCGCCCGCCGTCCTGGCCTCCGCAACACCATCTTTAGGGAGAAATCATCATGATCTATGACTTTGACGAGATTATCGACCGCCGGCCGACGGACTGCGCCAAGTGGAACGTGTACGATGCCGACGTCATCGCCCTGTGGGTGGCCGACATGGACTTTCGCTCGCCGCAAACGGTCATCGACGCCCTGCGCTGCCGCGTGGATCACGGCATCTTTGGCTACGGCATGGAGCCGCCCGAGCTCCGGCCGCTCCTCCAGGAGCGGCTGCAGCGCCTATACGGCTGGCACGTCGACGCCGAGGCGTTGGTGTTCGTGCCGGGCGTCGTCGTCGGCTTTAACCTGGCGACCCACGCCGTTATCGAGGGCAAGGTCCTGGGCAACGCGAAGGGCGGCGACGGCCTGCTGGCCCAGACCCCGGTCTACTATCCCATCCTCCGGGTGCCGGACAACACCGGGTGTGCCTTGAACAGCATGAAGCTGACCCCGCCGGGCGCCGGGACCGCGGGCAACGGGCAGTACCAGATCGACCTGGATGCCTTCGAGGCAGCCATCGGGACCCGCACCCGCATCTTTGTCCTCTGCAACCCCCACAACCCCGTGGGCCGGGTCTTTACCCGGGCGGAGCTGGAGGCCATGGCCGAGATCTGCCTGCGCCACGACGTCGTCATCTGCTCCGACGAGATCCATTGCGACCTGGTCTTTCCCGGTCACCAGCACCTGCCCATCGCCTCCCTCGACCCGGAGATCGAGGCTCGCACCATCACCCTCATGGCGCCGAGCAAGACGTACAACATTGCCGGGCTGCACGCCTCCGTGGCCATCATCCCCAACCCCGAGCTGCGGGAGCGCTTCCTGGCCGCCAGGCAGGGCATCGTGCCCCACCTGGACATCATGGGCTTCGCGGCCATGCTGGCCGCCTACCAGGTCCGAGAGCGGACCGGGGCGGGCACGGACGACGATCCGTGGCTGGAGCAGGTGCTGCGCTACCTGGAAGGCAACCGCGATTTCGTGTTCGACGCCGTCAACGAGATCCCCGGCCTGTCCATGACCCGGCCCGAGGGCACCTACCTGGCCTGGATCGATTGCAAGGAGGCCGGCCTCGAGCAAGAACCCCACGAGTTCTTCCTGGAAAAGGCCCGGGTGGGCCTCAACGCCGGCGCCCAGTTCGGCCCCGGCGGCGAAGGGTACGTGCGCCTGAACTTTGGCTGCCCGCGGGCAACCCTCGTCGCGGCGCTGGAGCGCATGCGGGCGGCCCTGGAGGCGCGCTGAGTTCGCCCGAGCCTGTTTTTTAATCTTGTTCTCATCCCGTCTTAATGTTGCCTCAATGTAGCGTTGCTACTATGGGGTTACCTTAATCAGAACGTTTTGGACAGTCAAAAGGGCCAGCCCTTGGGGAGGGGCGGGCCCTTTGACGTTGTGGCTGGACAACAGGGCAGTTTCTTCTCCCTGCCGCTGCTTCTCCATTGCCCTTGGCGGATACCAATCCGCCACTCCGGGCGCCGCATTGCTGGAGCTTAACAGAGCACGGATAGGACCATCACTTGCTCGGCGCGGACAACAGTCCGCGCTCTAGTCCAGCAGGCGCAAAGTGGCAACAGCGGCGGATTGTTATCCACCGCGAGCGATGTGGGCACATCCGTATCAGTTAGTAAAGCTGCATAATCCGGCGCGAGCAAATGCTGGGCAGCACTCGTGACCTTGAGAGGCTGGAGAACAAGCACCCCGGCGCGATGCCGGGGTGCTTTTTTACAGCCTGGCCGCCTCCCCTGCCGCGCGGCCGGGGGCGCCGGCCGGCAGGGATTCTAGCCGCGCAGCCAGCGCGACGCAAAGTCGTGTACAAAGTTGGCGCCTCGGCCGGCGAGGATCCCGGTGATGACGGGGCCGACCCAGGGCCAGGGGCAGTATAGGCCGGCGAGCTGCAGGAGGTCGGCACGGTAGGCGAGGCAGAGGAGGATCCCGATGACGGCGGCGGTGTAGCAGGTGGCGAGGTCGATGACGGGATCGGTCTCGTCAGAGGTGGCGGCGTGGCCGGCGATCTCTCGCTGGGCGTCGCGGCCGGCGAGCCTGAGCCAGGGCTTGGCGAGGTATTCGACCAGGGCCTCGGTGAGGGTGGCGAGCAACAGGATTCCGGTCAGGGTGGCAAGTTGGTTCATGGTAGATCCTTTCGCTTTGGTATGGAACGGCTGGAACGGCTGAAGCCGTTACTACGAACGGCCGAACGGCTGGAACGGCTGAAGCCGTTACTACGAACGGTTGAACGGCTGACGGCTGACGGCTGACGGCTGAACGGCTGAAGCCGTTACTACGAACGGTTGAACGGCTGAACGGCTGAAGCCGTTACTACGAACGGTTGAACGGCTGACGGCTGGACGGCTGAACGGCTGGCGGCCGTGAGCTGTCAGTATATGCGGTCGTGTACGTCGGACTTCCATGGCCCGGTCCAGCCGCTGGAGGCGCGGGCTTTCATGGCCTCGCGGAGTGAGGTTCGGTAGGACGTCTCGGTAGCCTGGACGGCGAGCTTGTATTGTTGCATCAGCCGGATGGTGAGATCGGGGTTCTGTACTTCGGTTGCCAGGCGGTGGACGTGGGCTTGCCAGACGGCATACTGTTCGATTATGTGTTCGTGTTGGTTGGCGACGGTTACTTGCAGGGTGGAAGGCTCGCCATCGGCCTCCATGGGCACATGGTAGGCGGCGTACGTGATGCCAAGGGATTCCCCGTTGGGAACGGCGGACAGGTACAGGGTAGACAGGCTCCCGGGGTTGGCGTTGCTGGCCTCCACGTCGTAATAGCAATCTCGCTGCCAGAAATCGGGATGGGTGCGGGCCAGGCGCTGCAGGTAGCGGTGGGGCGGGTCGTCGGTGCGGGGGAATTCCACCTCCAGCACTGCTATAAAGTCTTCGGGCAGCTCGATCTTTTGTAGGCCGGCCTGGGTAAGCGCGCTTATGTAGCGGGTTCGCGGAAAGTGAATGGAATACTCGCGCAGGCCGTCGACGAGCCATTGTTCAATGGCGAGCTGGCTCCAGATGGTGGCGTCGGGGTCGTTCAACAGGACCTGGACGCGATCGGCAAGGGTGGCTAGGGTGGGCATGGTATCTCCCTTTGTGTCGAAAGTGTGTCACTGGTGATACACTTTCTTTGTTCAGGACCTGGTAGGCGGGAACCGGAAATTTTCCGGCTCCCGCCACGGGGTCACGGGTTACGAGTCGGCGGCCAGGGCGAGCTCGATCCACTCGGTGTCAGCGCAGGCGAACAGGGCAAGGTCGTATTGTCCGAGGGTGAGGGCTGAGCCGGTGGTGGTGCGTATGTGACTATCGGCGATGGTGACGGTCTGATTGTCGTCGCCGAAGAGGAAGAGTAGCTGGCCGTTGGCGCTGCAGGCTGCCAGGGTGATGGTGACAGCCTTGGTGGCGCTGACGTGGTAGAAGCTGGCGGTGGGTGTGATGGTGGTATCGGCCGAAAGGGTAAGCACTGTGTCGTCCAGGACGGCGGCGCCGGTGACGGCGAGATCGGCCAACGCTGCATCGCCGGTGACTGTGAGATCGCCGGTGGACAGGTTGTTGAAGTGGGTGATGCCCTCAATGTTGGCGCTGCCCCGGGTTTGCATGGCGGGCTCGGGCTCTACCTGGACGATGCGGGGGATGGCACAGGCACCCAGAAGCAGACCGGACAGGATGCAAAGGATGGTCAAGCCGGTGACGGTTGCTTGCTTGCTTGGCATGGAGTAGGCTCCTTTCTAGAAACCAAACCGAAATTTTGGGTCCCATTGATTCGGATTCCCAACGCGTGTGTTTCTCGCGGCCGGGTTTTCGCTCTCGCCGGGGCCCGGATGCGGCCGGCGGGCTGTCAGCTCTCCCGCCGGAACCAGAGATTGAGATCCAGGGTCTCGTCGTCGTCGGCCTCCGCGTTAAAGGGGGTCGCATCCTGGTGCAGCCAGGCGGCCCACAGGGCAGAGACGGCGTGGAAGGGGATGGGGTCGGCGAGGATCTCGGCCATGGCGCCGGCGGCGTCGCCCTTCCAGTCGGTGGTGGCGACGGTGACGGCCGCCCAGGCGCCGGCCCACGATGCGCCGTCGGCGAGGGAGGAGTCGGCGGGGGCGACGGTGGGCTGGGCGGTGAACAGAAAGAGGGTGCCGGTGGGTTTCTGGACGGTGCCGGTGCTGGCGGCCCGGGACAGGAGGACCAGGCGCAGGGCCTCGCCCGACAGGGGCGCGCCGGCCGGCAGGCCTGCGGCGGCGGCGACGTCGACCTTGACGCCGGTGCCGTATTCGTTTTGTGCGACCTGGTGGTCTTTGCCAACCAGGGATACAAGGCCGGTGGTGTGAATGGGTTCGATCATGGGTCACTTTCCTTTCTTTTTGCGTTTCGCTGCGGGCGGCTGGTCGCCGGCGGCGGGTGGCCAGTACAGGACGCGGCCGCCATACAGGCGAAACTCGAGTCGGTTGCCCACCAGGCGGCAGGCGGCGACAGGGACGTCGATCCCCAGCTCGCGGAGGGCCTGGTCATAGGTCTTGGGGCTGTTGAGGTCCAGGCCTTCCGGAGCTGCAGATCCAGGATGCCCCAACTCTTGGGCGGCGGGCTCGGGGTCCAGGGCGGCCGGGGGGTCCGCACGGTTGGGGCCCTCGGCCGCCGGCGCGCCGGCGGGTGACCGTCCCAACTCGGCGGCTGGAGGTGCGGCCCCTGCGGGTTCGGTTGCGGGTTTCTTGCGGCGGGTGGCCATAGGCGAATGTCCTTTCGTTGAGGTGGCGGGAACGGCTGAAGCCGTTACTACGAACGTTGGAACGGGAACGGCTGAAGCCGTTACTACGAACGTTGGATCGCCGGGGGGTGTGGCCTCCCCGGGGTGTGTTTTTTCAGAAACAATCATCGGATACCCCCCCGGCCGGTTGGACCCAACGGCCCTGTTGGACCCAACGGGCCTGATAGGGCAGCGGCCGAGCTGGCCAGCGGCGCCTGGCTGCCCCAACGCCGGCCGGCGTTGAGGCTGTCGACGAGCTCGCCGGCGGCGCCAGGCTGCCCCAACCGTGCGGGTTGGGTTGGCGGCGCCGGTTGGACCCAACGGACCCAACTTCGGACCCAACGTCGGACCCAACGTCGGGCCTGATAGGCCTGATAGGGCCGCGGCCGACGTCGTCGACGGCGCCGGCGAGCCCTCCCGACGCCGGACCATCGGGACGGTGC
>JAAYZQ010000656.1 GCA_012514775.1 Anaerolineaceae bacterium | reverse complement strand
GGAGATGACGGTCCTTGGCCAGGAGGGAAAGCAGGGCTATGCGGCCACAATTGGCCCCCTCCTCCTGGTGGCTTGCCCCCTGCTCCTGTTGACCTACCGGCACTGGACAGACAAGCAGAAGCGTTTTGCGGGATTGCTCATCCTTGCTTGCGTGCCTCAATATCTGTTCTGGCTCTATGGTGTTGCCCAGTCGCACCTGCTTATCCAAACCCGCCTTCTGTTCCCCATCTTCGGGCTCTTTGCCTTGTTGGCAGGCCTGGCCCTGGACCGGCTGAAGCTCCTCGACCAGCCGAGTTTTTCTCTTCATTGGGTCTTGACCGCAGTCCTGGCCATCGTCCTTGGGTTGGATCTTCTGGGCACCGGCTTGAATTTCGCACGTTCCAGTCCCCTGCCATACCTGGTGGGCTACGAGAGTGCGAGTGACTTTCTAAATCGCTACCAGTACGATTACCAGCAGGCAATCGATTATATCAACGAGGAGCTGCCTCTGGAAGCAAAGGTCTATTTCCTGTGGGAACCGCGCAGCTATTACTGCCAGCGCGACGTGAGGCCCGATGCCATCCTCGACGCTTTCTTGCATCTCCGCTACCGCTTTGGCGCCGCCCAGAACATCGCGCGTTACCTGCGCGGCGAGGGATACACCCACGTCCTGCTCCACGAGCAGGGGATGCAGGCTATCGTCCAGGCGGGGTTTGACCCGGTAACCGCCGCCGATCTGGCGGTCATGGAGGAACTGCGCACGGAATACTGGTCGGTTGAGGCCGAGTGGGGCGACGCCTATCAACTGTACGAGGTGCGGCCGTGATGGATAATACATCGTCCCGCAAAAAAACAGCCATCCTGGTCCTGCTTGTGGCTCTTCTGCTGGCGGCCTACATCTTGGCCACCTACAGCGTCTTTACCTCCAGGTTCCCGGGCGCCAACGATTTCTACTCTCGCTGGAAGGGGGCCGAGGTCTACTGGCGCGAAGGGATCAATCCTTTCTCCGAAGAAGCGACGCTGGCCATACAGCAGGGCATCTACGGCCGCCCTGCCGAGCCCGGCGAGGACCCCGGTCCCTTTGCCTACCCGTTCTACACCGTCTTTTTGCTCGCCCCAATCGTCTGGATGCCCTACGCCTGGGCGCAGGCCATCTGGCTGGTCGTCCTTCAGGTCTCCCTCGTCCTTGGGGTGGCGCTCTGCCTGTCGCTGCTCGACTGGCGCTTGCCGCCCTGGTTGTTCGCCTTGACCATCCTCTGGTCGGTGTTCTTTTACCACAGCGCCCGGACGATCTTTCTGGGCCAGTTTGCCGGCCTGGTGTTTTTGTGTACCGTGGGCACCCTCTGGGCCTTGAAAGGGAGGCATGACGGGTTGGCAGGGGTTCTGTTATCGCTGACGACGGTCAAGCCCCAGATGAGCTTTTTATTGATCCCTGCGCTGTTGCTCTGGGGCCTGGCGCAGCGGCGATGGCGCTTTCTGACGGCCTCTGCCCTGGCTTCGGCCCTCCTGCTGGGCATGTCGTTCCTCCTTCAGCCCAGTTGGCTTGGCGACTTTTTCCGACAGTTGGCGGCCTATCCTTCCTACACAGCCATCGGCTCGCCCATCTGGATCCTGGCGCACTACTATATCCCATTCCTCGGCACCCCGGGAGAAGTTGCCCTCTCCCTTCTGCTCCTCCTCTACCTGGCCTACGAGTGGCGGCATCTGGCGCAAAGTGGCGATGTTCCCGACAGGTTTTATTGGGTGCTGGGCATGACGCTCATCGTGACCAACCTGGTGGCCCTGCGGACGGCTACCACAAATTATGTCCAGCTCTATTTCCCCCTCTTCCTGGTGCTGCATCACGCCACCGCGCGAGCGCCCGCCCGAAACCTGGTGCTGGCGCTCTTTTATCTCCTCAGCGCCGTGGGGATCTGGCTCCTGTTCCTCGCCACGGTCGTAGACAGGTTCGAACACCCGATCGTCTATCTGCCCCTGCCAGTGGCTCTCTTCGGAGCTTTTGTATGGGCCAGATCTGCCCTGCACTCGGGCTCAAGAGCCCGAGAACGGCGCTACGCGTGAGAAGGGAAACAATGCCTTCGGATCCTTCCGGGCCCTGTCCCCGGAGCAGCTGCTCACTGCGCGCCTCTCTTTGCCAGCGAACTGCTCGTGGTCCGTTGGGGGATGTGAAATGAAGCGAGAGCGTGGGCGCGGCTTGGTCCAGTTCCTTGACACGCCCTGGCCCATCCTTGCCGTATTTGTCCTGGCCCTCGCTCTGCGCCTGATCAACCTGTCAGGCCGGCCCATGTGGTACGACGAAGCCTTTGCCGTTCTGTACGCCGAGAAACCTTTCGAAACGATGGTCTATGGCACCGTGGCCCAGGTGGAAGGC
>JAAYZQ010000099.1 GCA_012514775.1 Anaerolineaceae bacterium | reverse complement strand
GTCGCCGATCATCGGCCGGCAGTCGGCGAGCCCGTAGCCCGGCAAAGGGCGGTGGTCGGGCCCCTGGATTTCGACGGCCACGCTGCCCGCGGCTGACGTGGCATAGTTCAGGGCCAACGCCCTGCCCGAGAAACAGAGCGGCCTGGACCTCGCCTGCCCCTGCAGGTAGCCCGCGTGCAGCGAGGCCAGCCCGTCGGTCCGCAGCGTGTAACGCCGGCCGGCCGGTCCGTGATAGATGGACATCTCGGCGGGGCCGGTGGGGACGAGGCCCAGCGCCAGGTAGTTCGACCGGTTCCCCCAGCGCTCCGGGTCCGGGCCGGGCCGCAGGAATGCCTCTCGAAAGTGCCGCTCGTAGCGCGCCCCACCGCGCGACGTCATGAGCAGAATGTCGGTCAGGTTGTCCCTCTCGGGCAAGAAACGCGTGGGCAGCGCGATATAGGTGTGCGGCGCCCGAAAGTAGGGCTGCGTGTTGTTGGAGTAGAGCTGCTCGCCGGGCACGACCGGCTCCATGAGGGCCGGCGCCGACCAATGAAATAAGTCGGGCGATGTGCACCGGGAGATGGCCCGCACCTCGCCCAGCCAGGTCCGGTAATAGCAGGCGTAGCAGCCCTCCGCCTCGGACCAGAAGGCGACATTCTGCGAGTCGAACGCCCGCTCCTCGGACCGGATCACCGGCTCGTCGCCCATTTTCCGCCAGCGCAGGCCGTCGGCCGAGACCAGTGCCACCAGGCCGCTGACAGGGCCTTCGTACAAACCGCCCAGGGCCTTGTAGCGCTCGCCGGCGGGCACGCCCGGCCGCGTATCCAGGAAGGGTGTCATGTTGTGCGTGCAGGGCGCCGCGTGTGCCAGGACCACGTTGTTGCCGTGGGCCCCATTCACGTCGAACAGCCCGAGCTGCGGATAGGTCCAGGTATGGCCGTCACGGCTCTCGGCATAGCAGGTGATCTCGCCCGCGTTGCCGTTGCCAAAGGGGCCTTCGTAGCCTGCCGCCAGGTCACGGTAGTAGGCCCGGTACAGGTCGCCGTCCTTGATGACGGTCATATAGTAGCCCGTGAGGGGAGACGCCGATGGCGGGGCCGGCTGGGGATGGTGCATGACCAGATCCGCCCCGCGCCGCTCGTCAAAGAGCCAGGAATCAACCATGAGTTCCAGACGCGAACCGATGTCCATAGCAGAGGATTGTACCTTGAACCCGGGCTGACGGCAAATCGGGGCCGCTGCCTGTCGCCGGGCCCCCGCCTCGGGCGCGCCCGGGCAGCGCGCCTTGTTCGGGGCAATTCACAGCGGCGCACAAAAAGGGGCTTGACTTCTCGGCAGAGATCTGGTATACTGGTACTATCATAGTACCAGTTCCTTTGAAGACAAACCAGGCAGCAAAGCTGCGCCAGAAGTGCGGCGGCCCGTGGGGCCGCCAGGTGGTGGGAAAACGATGCCCAGGAAACGCGACCGAGCCGGATTCGAGATACTACGTCCGATGACCCGCGATTCCCTGTCGCTCCAGGTATGCATGGCCCTGAAAGCCTACATCGTCAGCGAGAATCTGGAACCGGGCAGCCAGTTGCCCTCCGAGCGCGAGCTAAGCGAGGTGCTGTCCGTCAGTCGCAACGTGGTGCGTGAGGGGCTCAGCGTGCTCGTCGCCGAGGGCATCATCACCAAAAAGCCCGGCAAGGGCATCTTTCTCCGCGACATCACGGGGCTGGCGGCTAACGGAGGCGGCCACGAGATCCTGGATCAGGAAAGGGCGCGCTACGAGGCCATCCGCGAAGCCCGCGCTGCCGTCGAGCTGGGGGCTATCGGCCTCATCGTCAGCCGCATCAGCGACGCCGAGCTGGACCAACTGGAGCAGTCGGTGGTGGACCTGGAGCACAAGCTGCAACAAGGCGAATCGTTTATCAAAGAAGACCTCCAGTTCCACCTGACCCTCCTCCAGGCCGCGCGCAACGAGCTGCTCTTGCAGTGGAGCCCCATGGTCGAAGAGGTCATGCGCGTCTGGGTTTACCACCCCGATGCGTTGGCCAGCGCCATCCGTCCCCGCGCATCGCGCCAGGATGCTGCCCGTGTCGCTGCTGAACACCGGGCGATCCTGGATGCGGTCCGCAGGCGCGACGTGGAGCAAGCCAGGACCATCCTGAAAAAGCACCTCCTGGTGCCCGATTTGTAACCTTTCCGGCCGGGCATCTCGCCCTGTCCGGTGTTTGACCTGACGAAAGGAGGAGGATGAGCAAAACGCACCGGCAGACTGTTCCTGTTCGCTGGCTGGCGCTCGGCGCCGCGTGTAGTCCCCATCTCACATTGAAGTGAAGGAGGAATGAAGGTGAAACGGCTCAACTTGATCCTGGCAATCTGCGTTATCCTGGCCCTGGTGTCCGCCTGTGGCCCGACACCCGAGCCCGTAGTCGTCCGCGAGACCGTTGTCGTCAGAGAAACGGTCGCTCCCGCGGTCGTCGAGGCCACGGTGGTCGTCCGCGAAACCATCGAGGTAGAGAAAGTTGTCGAGGTGACCCCCACCCCGGTTCCCCCGCCCATCAAGCAGGGCGGTCCCGTGTTTATCGGCACCGGTGGCATGACCGGCAAGCACTTT
>JAAYZQ010000655.1 GCA_012514775.1 Anaerolineaceae bacterium | reverse complement strand
GCCCTCGCCCCCGCCCGATCCGGCCCTTTGGGCCTCTTCCCCCGAGGTGGAGGGCGCCATGTAGTCGCGGAGGTGGGCGTAGAGGCCCTGGTAGGTGGCTTCGATGCTGTACTCGACGGTCTGCAGGCGGCGCCGGGGAAAGAACTGCTTCCGGCCGGCAACCAGGACGTAGGCCCGGCGCCGCCCGTCACGGTAGGGGGCAAAGGCGTCGGGGTCCACCCGCTGGCCGGTTTCCTCGTCATAGCCGTACCAGCGCAGGATGTGGTTGCGCGTGCGGCGGATGAGCAGGTGGGCCAGAAGCGCCGGCAACCGCCGCTCGCCCCCCTCGGCCAGGGCAAAGTATTGGCGCAGATGGGGCGGGTCCACCGGCACGTCGGTCAGGTCTTCGGGGTGAAAGAGGCGCAGTTGATTGTAGATGTCCCACACGGTCTTGTTGCGCGGTGTGGCGGTGAGAAAAACGCAGCGACGGTCGCCGGTAGCCATAAAGCTCTCCAGGACACGGTAACGCTGGTTGTCGGTGTGCCGCAGGTTGTGGCTCTCGTCCACGAGGACGAAATCGCGGTAGCGGAAACGGTCGTCGTGGAGCATCCACTCCGCGCCCCGCTCCGGGTCCTCCCGCAGCAGGCCCATGGACAGCACCCGGGCGTTGAGCTGGTAGGCCTCGTTGTAGTGCTCCCACATCTCTACCAGGGGCGCCGGGCAGATGATGAGCGGCCGGGCACGCTCCCGGCGCTCGAACTGCTTGACGATGGCCGCGCCGATGTACGACTTGCCCAGGCCGACCACGTCGGCGACGAAACAGCCGCCGTAGCGGTAGATCATCTGCACCGCCTGGCGCACGGCCTGCTCCTGGAACTCGGCCAGGACGGCCGTGATGTCGTCGCGCCACAGGAACTCGGCAACCTCGGCGCCCTCCAGTTGGTCGCGGACCAGCTCGTACAGGGTCTTGAGGTATATCTCGTAGGGCGTCAACTGGGCCAGCGCCCACGAGCTGCGCAGCTCTCGCATCAGGTGGGCCTCGAAATCAAGGCCCTCGGCCCACAACTCCTCGAACCAGCGGCTCAGCGCCGCGTGATTGTCGTTGCCGTGGACGACGACGTTCAACTCCGTGTTGGACAGGATGCCCGACAGGGTAAAGTTGCTGGAGCCGGCGATGGCGATGCCCTGTTCCTCACGGGGCAGGGGACGGCCGGCCGCATCGTACACCGGGCCGTAGTCAAAGATGTAGGCCTTGGCGTGGAGGCGTCCCCGGGTGTAGACGCGCACGTGCAACCGGCCCTCCTCGATGAGCCGCACCACGGTGCCCACCAGCCGCGCCGCCTCGTCGGTCTGGTCCAGAACGGCGGCCGCCTGGCCGACGCCCTCCGCCGTGGCCTGGGCGGCGGCGTCCATGTCGGCCCGGCGGGGATAGGCCAGCGTCTCGGCGGCGTCCTGCACCTGCTCCAGGCGGCGATAGCCCTCGGCGAGCTGCTCGATGGTCTCGCGGCTCGTCGTGCTGCCAATGAGCAGCCGCAGCTCCCGCACGTTCTCCAGCGCGTCGGCCACCGGCTCTAGCCCGGAAAGGAAAAAGTAGCCGACGACGAACCTGGCCGCCTGGCTGCCCGGCAGGATGCGGCGGATGTGGTCGACCAGCTTGTCGGTGCGATTGTCTATCACGTCGTGCGGCATTGCTTTGGTCTCCTTTGCTTCTCACGTGCATTGCACCAACGGCAGGTGCAATGCACGTGAAAACCGCTACCACTCCTTCAAATAGTCCAGACCGGCCGGCGGGCGGCGCGTGGCGATATATTCGGCCACAAAGGCGCGATAGGCGCCGGTATCGGGAAAGTGCGCCCCGATCAAGTCGCGATCCACCAGCGTGCCAGGCCGCTCGCCGACCCACTCAAGATAGTTGGAGTAGGGCCAGTCGGCGACGTGGTCCACGATGCCGTGGATGACGGGGTTGGCGTGGATGTAGCGGCACAGGTGGAGCAGGTGGCCATCGTCGAGCACCGGCCGGACCCTGTAGACTCCTTCAAACAAGGTGCCGCTATGGCCGTAGCGCTTGTTGTAGGCCTTACCGTAGCTGTTAAAGGCCCGCTGGGGCAGCAGACCGGCGCGCACGTCACCGTCCTGGCGCAGGAGAAAGTGGTAGTGGTTGGGCAGAAGGCAGTAGGCGATGGGTGCCAGCGAGAATTCACGTATATAGCCCTTCATCTTGCGCAAGACGTAGACATAGTTCTCCGCCTCTCGAAAGATCGAGACCCGATGAGCACCGCGGTTGTAAAAGTGATAGTAGCCTCCGGGCACATAGTCCGGCCTTGGGCTGG
>JAAYZQ010000654.1 GCA_012514775.1 Anaerolineaceae bacterium | reverse complement strand
TCACCCGCTACTTTGGCGGCACCAAGCTGGGCACCGGCGGCCTGGTGCGCGCCTATGGCGACGCCGTCCGGGCCATCCTCGAGGCTCTGCCCCGCGCCCAGAAAGTGCCGACCCACACCCTTCTCATCGCCACCCCCTATTCCCACTTTGAGCGGGTGCGCCTGGCCGTAGAAGCCCACGGCGGCCAGATCCTGGACGAGGAGTTCGCCGCGGAGGTGACCGTTACGGCCCGCTTTCCGGCGGAGGCGGTGCCCGCCTTCCAGGGGGCCCTGCAAGAGCTGTCCAGCGGCGCCGTAGAGGCCGCCATCGTCGCCAGCGATGAGGCGACCATCATGCCCCTCGACTAGCGGCCCGCCCTTTCGCGCACCTTTTCGCGGACATTGACACGCTGCCCCTGTTCGTGTAAACTGGGGCGCGTGACAGACATCCTTGACACTCGCTTCGGCCAGTATGGGGCCATCGTTGCCCTGGCCGTCCTTAGCTTTGTCGTGGGCCGCGGGCTGAGAACCTGGCTCGATACCGGCCGTTTTGGCTGGCCGCCGGCGCGGCGGCTCGCTTGGGCCCTGCGGGGCGCGGTGACGCCTACGCGCTACTGGTGGGGCGCCCGCATCGACGCCCTGCCCCAGGCCGAAAAGGAAGCCCTGTTGGGCTACGAGACGCGGCTCCTGTGGCTGGAGCAGGCCGACAGCCTGCGCTGCCCCCTGTGCCGCGCCGAGATCCCGAACGCCTGGGTCCTGGACGAGGCCGGGCAGGTGACCGTGGCCCCGCCCCTGGCCCTGCACCGTCCTCCTGACGCTGTCGCGCAGGACAAGCGCGATGGTCCGGCGTCGGGAAGGGCACCCCCGGGGCCCGAAGGGGGGCCGGTGCAGTGCCCGCGGTGCGACTTTCGCCTCGACGCCTGCCGCCACTGCGCCCACTTTTTGCCCGGCGCGCCCCAGTCGTGGTACACGGCGGCCTGGAACCAGCCGGACGGCACGTGGGGCCGGTGCGGCCACTACAAGCGCTCGCAGCCCGTGGAAGATGCCGTCGATCCCGAGATGGCCCGCACCCTGAGGCGGCAGGGCTACGAGGAGATCCGGGCGCCCATGCGCATCGCCGACAGCATGCTGCGCCCCGACTTTTGCCGGGCCTTCTCGCTTGACCGGCGACGGTTGCGCCAGGCCAGCCGGGTCCGCGTGCCCGGCAAGAAACGGGCGGCCCTGTTGCGTATCCTGGAGGAACAGCGACGCAGGACATGAAAGCTATCAGCATCTTTAACGACGTCCTCGGGCCCGTCATGCGCGGGCCGTCCAGCTCCCACACGGCCGCGCCCTACCAGATCGGGCGCATGGCCCGGGCGCTCCTCCTGGGCCCCGACAGGGTCCCGCACCTGTCCCGAGGGACGGCGTCCGAGGGAGAGCGGAGCGAAGCGGACGCCGCGGCGGATGGCCCGGCGGAGGCGGCCTTTGTCTTTGACCCCGGCGGCTCCTTCGCCCAGGTCTATCGCGAGCAGGGAAGCGACCTGGGCTTTGCCGCCGGCCTCCTGGGCTGGCCTCTCACCGACGAGCGCTTTGGCCAGGTGCTGGACGTGGCGGCCCGGGAAGGCGTCGACATCCGGTTCTCCGTGGCGTCCCTGGCCCACCTGCTGCCCCTAACGCCGGAGGGCGCCGGACTCGAAGAGGGCAAACTGCATCCCAACACGGTCGAGATGCGTCTGCGCTCCAGGCGGGGGCGGACCCTCCACGCCGTCGCCCGGTCCATCGGTGGCGGGGCGCTGGTCTTTACGCAGGTGGGCGGCTGGCCGGTGTCGCTCACCGGCGACGCCCACGAGCTGATGGTCGAGATGGCCCCGGATGCCGAGCCCTCGGCGTTGCTCAGGGCCTTGGGGCGCGTCACGGCGCTGCTGGCGCCCGAAGGGCCGCCGCCGGCCAGGCAGGAGCGGGGCGG
>JAAYZQ010000653.1 GCA_012514775.1 Anaerolineaceae bacterium | reverse complement strand
GGCCCCACGAGCCCTCCACCCCCTCACGTCACTGGGTGTCGTGTTAGATCTAGATAATCCCGGTAAGCCACAGGATCAACAGCACGATCAACAAGAAACCCAGCAAGCCACCCGGGGCATAGCCCCAGCTTCCGCTATAGGGCCAGATGGGCAACGCTGCGATGAGCAGCAGAAACAGGACGATCAAGGCAATGGTGACAAGCATGTCTCTCTCCTTTCGGTTCCACAGTCCATGACTCGGCCGTTGTGACATTCTCACGGGCCACATTATACCGGAAGGAGGAGAACCATGACAGGCGGGCTCGGTTTAAATTTACACTGTGTTCCGTTGGCAAAGGTTGGAATTCAGTTGTAATCCCGGGATCCCTGCCCGGCAAGCGCACAGGCATCTTTATTTCTTGCTCCCCCGGCAAAAAACGGGTACAATGGACAGAGAATGTTGAGAGGATGAAGCATGGAAAAAGTGATCATCGTGGGCAGCGGTCCGGCAGGATATGCTGCGGCCATCTATACGGGGCGTGCGCAGCTCGATCCTTTGCTCGTCGCCGGCCCGGCCCTGGGCGGGCAGGTCGCCATCAGCAGTGAGGTCGGCAACTATCCTGGCTTTCCCGAGGACATTGCCGGGGCGGAGCTCGCCCAGTTGATGCACAAGCAAGCCGAACGTTTCGGTGCCCGAATCGAGCTGGACATTGCCACGGGGGTGGATCTCTCGCAGCGACCGTTCAAGGTCCAGACGTACAGCGGCGAGTATGAAACCCAGGCGCTGATTATCGCCAGCGGCGCCTCGCCCCGCAAGCTGAACGTGCCGGGTGAGAGCGAGTTCTCGGGTAGGGGTGTCTCCTATTGTGCCACGTGCGATGGGTTTTTCTACATGGGCAAAGAGATCGCCGTCGTCGGCGGGGGAGACGCAGCCGTGGAGGAGGCGACTTTCCTGACGCGCTTTGCCAGCAAGGTCCATCTCATTCACCGCCGTGACCAGCTTCGGGCCGAGCGGCTGCTGCAGGAGCGCGCCTTTCGCAACGAAAAAATCGAGGTCGTGTGGGATACCGTCGTCACCGAGGTGGTGGGCAACGGTGCGGTGAGCAGCCTTCGCCTGCGCAACGTCAAGACTGAAGAAGAGCGAACGTTGCCCGTGCAGGGTGTCTTTATCGCCGTCGGCTACTCGCCGAACACCGAATTCCTGGGTGGGCAGCTCGCCCTCCATCCCAACGGCTACCTCGTCAGTGATGAGCACGGACGCACCAACGTCGAAGGAGTGTGGGCCGCCGGCGACGTGACGGACTGGATCTATCGCCAGATCGGCACGTCGGTGGGCTCGGGCGTGAAGGTAGCCATGCAAGTTGAGCAGTACATTGCTGCCCTTGAGGATCGGGCCTATCCCGGCACTCCCGGGCACGAAGACTAAAATGGAGGATAGGTAGGTGGAAAATACCCAGAAGGACACGATCGGCAAGGATATGCCCATCGGTGATGTGGTGCAGAAATACCCCCAGACCATTGAGGTGTTCCTGCGGCATGGACTGATGTGCTTTGGCTGTGCCATTGCCCGCTTTGAGAACGTCGAGCAGGGCGCGATGGCTCACGGCATCGACGTCGACGCGTTGATGAAGGATCTGAACGCCGCCGTTGCAGCCTGAACCGTAACGGGCAATGGCAGGCATGTCTGCCTTTGAGCGGCAGAGATGAAGAGGCAAGGTGATGGGGGCAGGATCTTCCTGCCCCTTTCCCGTCGGCAAGCCATCGGGCGCGCTCTCCGGCCGGGCACCCTGGCCGTCGCTGCCGTCGCGCTCCTGGGCGTGCTCCTGGTGCTGTCGGCCTGTGGCGAGGAGCCCCCTGCCCGGCTGGGCGCCATCCCTGTCCCTCCGTCAGGTTCCACGGAAATCCCCGAGGACGTGCTTCCCTTTGACCGGGCGGCCGTCGCCGGCTCGATCCAGAGCATGGCGGGCGCCGGCACGGTGGAGGTGCGGGTCTACCTGGTGTCTGCCGGCACGACCTTCCAGGCCCTCGAGTCGCACTATCAAGGATTCCTGGATGCGGGCTGGCAAGCGCAGGAAACCCCTGCCCTGGCAGCCGCCCGCGAGCAGGGCCAGGCGGCAGTCCTGTGGAGCAACGAAGGCACGGGCGAGATTCTCTCCCTGCAGTACATGCAGGCGCCCGCCTACGGCGGCAACCTTCTGATCGTCCTCTACGCCAGCAAAGAACAGGCGCAAACCCGCGGCCGGGGCACGAGAGCCCCGGCCTGAGCCTCTGGTCACGGCCAGAGAACGAGGGAGGTGAACGATGTGGTTCTTCCGTAGCCCCGAAATCGTCTTTGGCGAAGGAGCGCTCGAACACCTGGCGGGCCTGGAGGGCAGCCGGGCGCTCGTGGTCACCGACCGAAACATAGAGGGCCTGGGCCTGGTGCGCCTGGTGGCGGAGCATCTCCATCAGGCAGGCATGGACGTGACGGTCTTTGCCGAGGTAGAGCCCAATCCATCCCTGGAGACGGTGCAGCGGGGTGGGAAGGTGGCCCTGGAGGTCCGGCCCGATTGGATCGTGGCCCTGGGTGGCGGCTCGTGCCTGGACGCGGCCAAGTCTATCTGGATCCAGTACGAGCGGCCGGACCTGGGCCCCGACGACGTGGCGCCCATGGGGCGCCTGGGGCTGCGCCAGAAGGCGTGCCTCATCGGCATCCCGACCACCAGCGGCACGGGGGCCGAGGTCACCTGGCCCATCGTGCTGACCGACACCCGGGAGCACCGCAAGATCTCGGTCGGGCATCCCGAGAACATCCCCGACCTGGCCATCGTCGATCCTACCCTGGTCCTCGACCTGCCGGCCCAGATCACGGCCGATACGGGCATGGACGTGCTGACCCACGCCGTGGAGGGCTATACCTCGCAATGGCACAACGACTTTGCCGACGGCCTGTGCCTGAAGGCCATCCAGCTCGTCTTCGAGTTCCTGCCGCGCGCCTACCGGCAAGGCTGCGACGACGAGGAGGCCCGCGAGCGGATGCACAACGCGGCCACCATCGCCGGCCTGGGCTTTGGCAACTCCATGGCGGCCCTGGCCCACGGCCTGGGCCACGCCATCGGCGCGCTCTTGCCCATCCCCCACGGGCGCGCGGTGGGGCTTTGCCTGGCGTACACCATCGAGTTCTCGGTGCGCGGCGACCTGCCCACCCGCTATGGCGACATCGCTCGCTTCCTGGGCCTGGCCGCTTCGGACGAAGGGGAGGCTGCGGCCGGCCTGGCGACCGCCGTGCGCGAGCTGGCAAAGAGCGTCGGCCAGCCGGCTTCGCTGCGCGAAGCGGGCATCTCGCCCGAGACCTTTGAGGAGGCCCTGCCGGCCATCGTCGAGAACGCCTACTTTGACAGCGCCACCCTCATCGGCCCCCGCATTCCCGAAGACGAGGACATGGAGCGGCTGCTGCGCTGCGTCTATGAGGGGCAGCCGGTAGATTTCTAGCCAGGGGCGTGGGTCGCACCCACCGCGGGTGCGACCCGCCCGGCCTGCACCGCTCGTTCTCAGCTCCTCCTTGACATCGAACAAATGTTCGTATATAATGGAACCGCTCGCTCCCGAGAATGGAGCGGCAGGGAGACTGGGAGCCATGAGTTTGGGACGGGCTGTGGTCATGGTGGGCGCGGCGTTTTGCCTGACGTTGGCCATCATCGTCGTCCGAGATTTGAGCAGCGAAGCGCTGGCGGTCGCCATCGGCGTGGTGTGTGGCGTTGCGGCCGGAATTCCGGCCACCATCCTCCTCTACGTGACCCTGTCCGGGCGGCGAATGCGCAGCCGGCGCGCCGGGGAAGAGGGGCAGCACACGCAACGGGGCGCATACCCACCCGTGATTATCGTGCAGGGCCAGGCGCCGCCGCTGCCGCAGGAGCCGTGGGTTGCGCCACCCCACGATGTGCGGCCGCGCAGCCACATACGGCTGGTGGGCGGCGAGGATCTCTTGCCGGGAGAGGACCAAGACAACAGGGGCTGATGGTCGTGCCATCAGCCCCTGTTGTCTTTGAGACCGGGACGATTACTGCTGGTCTCTGCTTTGAACCTTGATGACCTTGGGTCGTACCTCTTCGGCCTTCGGGATGGTGAGGGTCAGAACGCCGTTCTCAAAGACTGCCTCCGCATCCTCGGCCTTCACGGGCACGTTGAGGGTCAGGGCGCGGCTAAAGGCGCCCGAGCGACGCTCCTGGATGACGTACTCGACGTTCTCCAGGGGACCGGGGGTCATGCCCCGGATGGTGAGGGTCTCGCCCTCGATGGTGATCTCGACGTCTTCGGGCCTGGCACCCGGCACAGAGGCCTTGATCACCAGCTCATCGCCGGTGACGTAGGCATCGATGGGCAGAACGTCGGCGCGCTCTCCCTGGCGCCAGTCGTAGCCCCTGCGGTTGTAGACGTCGTCGAACAGGCGATCCATCGCCTGTTGCATGGTGATAAGGTTGGTCATGGGTTCCCAAATGTTTCGCCTGGCCATAGTTTCCTCCAAGTCCAATGTTTTCTGTGGTATGGTTATTGCTGTCCCTTGACCTTGATGGTCTTGGGCCTGACCTCTTCGGTCTTCGGGAAGGTCAGGGTGAGAACGCCGTCGGTATAGTCGGCCTCGGCCCTGTCGGCCTGGAGGCCGTTGGGCAGCGTCACCGAACGAGCATAAGAGCCGTGGCGGCGCTCGCGGCGCAGGTAGCGCTCGCGCTTGATCTCCTCTTCCTCGGTGGTCTCGGCCCGGATGGTGAGGGTATTGCCGGTTACCGACACGTCGAGGTCCTCGGCCTTCATGCCGGGGATGGCCGTCTTGACCACCACGCTGTCCTCCGTCTCGTACATGTCCAGGGCAAGCGTGCCCTCGCCCCAGCCGCCAAAGGGCCCGGGCGGGCGCCAGAAGCCCTCTTCGAACATGCGATCCATGGCGTCGCGCAGCGACGTTATCTCACGGAACGGTTCCCAACGTACGATACCAGACATTTCTACACCTCCTTTGCGGTACAAAACTCCAGGTTTCTGGCCTGATTCTAAAAGCCGTGTGTTAGATGAGCGTTGGAGAAACGTTAGAGATCTGTTAGACTTGTGATTTTGGCGTAACAGGTGGGACGTGATACAATGGAGCGCTGTCGCGGGTTCGACATTCAGGGTTTCGAGGTGAGGGTGTGAACCAGGGGGCGGAGTTGTTCTTGCGGTCCATCGTGGCCCGCGCTTATCCCCGTGTCATCGGTGCCAATCGCGAAAAGAGCTGGGTCTTTTTCGAGACGCTCCTGCCGCTGTTGGCCACGGCGGCTTACGTCTTTTTCTACCGCGCGTTGAACGCACCCGAGGAGTACATCGGGCTCGTGGTCGTGGGCGGGGCGATGACGGCCTATTGGCTCAACGTCTTGTGGTCCATGAGCGCACAGCTCTACTGGGACAAGGACGCCGGCAACCTGACGCTGTACATCGCCGCGCCCAGCTCGCTCATGGCCATCCTCCTGGGCATGGCCGTGGGCGGCCTGCTGATGACCACCACGCGGGCCGTGGCCATCATCGTCGCCGGCTGGCTGCTCTTTGGCGTGCAGTTCTCGCTGGAGTACTGGGGCCTGCTGCTCGTGACCTTTGTCATCACCATGGCAGCGCTCTATGGCATGGGCATGCTCTTTGCCTCGGTGTTCCTGCTGTGGGGCCGCGAGGCGTGGCACCTCTCTAACCTGCTCCAGGAGCCCATCTACCTGGCGTCAGGCTTTTACTTTCCGGTCAAGGCGCTGGGCTTCTGGGCGGCGACCACGGCCTCCCTCATTCCCCTGACCTTGGGGCTGGACGCCATGCGCCAGCTCCTCTTTCCCGCGAATCCCACCTTTGGCTTCCTGAGCGTGGACCTGGAGATCGGCGTCCTGGTGGTGCTGGGGGTCGTGTTTCTCGTGGCCAGCAAATTTGCCCTGGAATACATGGAGCGCCGCGCCATGCAGGAAGGCCGCCTGACGGAGAGGAGGCGCTAGATGAAGGAGGCGCTTCGCAGTTTCCGGGTGGCGACCTGGCTGGGCTGGCAGATCGAGTCGAACTGGACCGATCCCTTTCTCTTTTTCGTCTATTCCATCGTCAAGCCGGTGTCGAGCGTGATGATCCTGGTGATCATGTACTGGGTCATTACCCAGACTGATACCACGAGCCCCTACTTTGCCTACATGTACCTGGGCAACGCGGCCTATATCTATGTGGGGAGCATTCTCGTGGGCGTGAGCTGGGCGGTCATCGACGACCGGGAGCACTACCAGACGCTAAAGTACATCTATGTCTCCCCCATAAAGTTTTACTACTACCTGCTGGGCCGGGGCATGGCCCGCTTTCTGACGGGCACGCTGTCGGTGGTCATTACCATGGCTTTTGGGCTGCTGGTGCTGCGCCTGCCCATCCGCCTGGGAGCGGTGAACTGGCCCTACCTGGCGGCCTCCACCGTGCTGGGGCTGTCCAGCCTGGCGATCCTCGGGCTGCTGCTGGGGGCTGCCACGATGCAGATGGCCCGCCACTACTGGAGCGTGGGAGAATCGGTGACGGGCGCCCTCTATCTCTTTTGCGGGGCCATCTTTCCCCTCGACGTCCTGCCGAGCTGGCTGCAGCCCCTGGGCTTTGCCCTGCCACTGACCTACTGGATGGAGTCCCTGCGCCGGGCGGTTCTCGGCTCTGATGCGAGCCGGGACATCAGCCCCAGCCTGGCGGGCATCGACGACTGGCAGCTCTTGCTGATCCTGCTGGGCTCGACGCTGCTGGCGGCACTGGTGTCGACCTGGTTCTTTCGCTGGTCGGAGCACCGGGCGAGAGAAAAAGGGCTCATCGACCTGACGACGCACTACTAGGTGGCCATGAATCGACCCGATTCGTCCCCCATGCCCGAGGCCGCGGCGCGACGCCCCGCGCCCTTCTTGAAGTGGGCCGGCGGCAAGGGGCAGCTCCTGGCCCAGTTCGAGCCCTATTGGCCGGCCGAGTTTGGGCGCTACTTCGAGCCCTTCCTGGGTGGTGGGGCGGTCTTTTTTCACCTGTACAACACCGGGCGCCTGGCGGGCAAAGAGGTCGTGCTGGTGGACCGCCTGGAGGAGCTGATCAACAGCTTTCGCGTGGTCCGTGACCAGGTGGAGGCCCTCATTGCCGAGCTGCGGCGCCACGAACCCCACAAGCTGGACCGGGAGTACTATGGCCGGGTGCGCGCCTGGGACCGGGAGCCGGACTATGCCCGGCGCGGCGAGGTGGAGCGGGCTGCCCGCCTGCTCTACCTGAACCGCACGTGCTACAACGGGCTCTACCGGGTGAACCGCCGCGGGCAGTTTAACGTGCCCTTTGGCCGCTACCGCAACCCGACTGTGTGCGACGCCCCCAACCTGCGGGCCGCTGCCCGTGCCCTGGAAGGGGTGCGGCTGGTGGCGGGCGACTTTGAGGCCGTCCTGGAGGACGCCGGTCCCGGCGACCTCGTCTACCTTGACCCTCCCTACCAGCCCCTCTCGGCCACGGCCAATTTCACGGCCTACACGGCCGGCGACTTTGCTTTTGACGATCAGCGGCGGCTGGCGCGGCTCTTTCGGGACCTGGACGCGCGGGGCTGCCAGCTGATGTTGAGCAACTCGGACACCGAATCCATTCGCGAGCTGTACGCGGGCTACCCCCAGGTCGTGCTCCAGGCAGCCCGGCCCATCAACTCCCGGGCCCGCGGGCGCGGCCCGGTGCCCGAGCTCCTGGTGCTCAGCCGGGCCTTCACCCACCGGGGGAGGGGGTTGGGGTGAGGGGAGCTGGAATTTGCCCCAAGGCGTCTTCTATGGGATAATCTTTGTCGTCGCCGCGCGGCGAAAGCGACGACGGCGACCGATCTTGGGTTCGAGTTAGAGAAATGATGACAGATAGCGCCGATTTGCAAGAAGACCTGGGTTCCCTGAGCGACCGGGAGATGGAGCTCCTCCGGCTGCTGACGACGGGCGCCACCAACCGGGAGATTGCCCGGGACCTGCAAATCAGCGTCAACACCGTCAAGGTTCACCTGCGCAACATCTATGCCAAGCTGGGCGTCGCCTCGCGCACCGAAGCGACCATGGTCGCCGTGCGCGAGGGCTGGATAGCCGTGGCGCGCAGCGAGGAGGATGCCGCCGCGGCGGCGGTTCCTGGCGCCGTTGCGCTGCCCGGTTTTCTGCTGCCCCGGGCGACGCGCTGGCCCCGGGTTTCCGCGTTGCGGCGCGGGGGGCTGGCGCTGGCCTGCGTGGTGGCCATCGCCCTCCTGTTTCTGCCCCAGGTGTTGCAAGTGGGCGCCAACGAGGAGCAGCTCGATCCCATCGGCGCCCTTTCGCCACCGGTCATCACCCACGGTGTGTCGACGAACCGCTGGCAGACCAGGGCGCAGATGCCCACGCCGCGCACCGGGCTGGCCGTCGCGGCCGATGGGGCGTTGATCTATGCCATCGCCGGGGCGAGCAGCGAGGGCGCCACGACGAGGGTCGAAATCTATGACACGCGGGCCGACGCCTGGTCGCGGGGCAGCGCCAAGCCCACGGCGGTGGGCTACGTCAAGGCGGCAATGCTCGACGGCCTGCTCTACGTTCCGGGTGGCCTGGACGCCGGAGAACAGCCTCGCGACGTGCTGGAGGTGTACGATCCGGCGGAGGACCGCTGGGAGAGCCGGGCGCCCCTGCCCGAGGCCCTGGGCGCCTACGGGCTTGCAGCGCAGGACGGCGCCTTGTACCTGTTCGGCGGCCGCGGCGAGGGCGGCTACGTGGACTCGGCCTACCGCTACGACCCGCAGGCCGACGCCTGGGAATCCATCGGGAAACTGTCGAGCAAGCGGGGCTTTGTGGGCGCCGCGGCGCTGCAGGGCCTCATTTACGTCGTGGGCGGCTACGACGGGCGGGCCGAGCTGGACACCTGCCAGGTCTATGACCCCGCCGGCGACTCGTGGGACGAGTGTGCCTCGCTCCTCCGCGCCCGGGGAGGACTGGAGTTGCTGACCGTGCGGCAGCACATCTATGCCCTGGGCGGCGGCATGGAGAAATATCTGGCCTTTAACGAGCGCTACGACCCCCGGCTGAATGCCTGGACGCGGACAGAGACGCCTGTCAACGGCCAGTGGCTGGGCCTGGGCGCCGCCTTTGTCTCACCCCGCATCTATGCCATTGGCGGCTGGAAGGGCGCCCTGTTGAGCACGAACGAAGCCTACCAGGCGCTGTACCAGGTATTCCCCTGACCGCTGCCGGCCGGCGGCCTAGCTCTGTGCCAGGCGCTGGCCGTACCAGCGCTGGTAATACTCCCGGTATTCTCCGCTCTTGATCTTGCGCCACCACCACTCGTTCTCGGCGTACCAGCGCACCGTCTTTTCCAGGCCCTGCTCGAACGTGTGGCTGCTCTTCCAGCCCAGGCCGCGTACCTTGTCCACGTTGAGGGAATAGCGCCGGTCGTGCCCCGGCCGGTCTGTGACGTGGCGGATCAGGCTGTGGGGCTTGCCCAGGTGGTCGAGGATGGCGCGGGCCAGGACAATATTCTCTGTTTCATAGCCGGTGCCCAGGTTGTAGGCCTGGCCCCACTCACCCTGGTGCAGGACCACGTCGATCCCCTCGCAGTGGTCCAGGACGTACTGGTAGTCGCGCATCTGCCGCCCGTCGCCATAGAGCGGCAGCGGCTCGTCGTCGATGGCGTTGGTGATGAACAACGGGACCACCTTTTCCGGGTACTGGTAGGGACCAATGTTGTTCGAGCCCCGGGTGATGGTCACGGGTGTGCCAAAGCTGTTGTAATAGGCCAGGCACAGCAGGTCGCCCCCGGCCTTGCTGGCCGAGTAGGGGCTGCGGGCGTGAAGAGGGTCGGTCTCGACGGAGGAATGGCCCTCGGCGATGTCGCCATAGACCTCGTCGGTGGACACCTGGTGGTAGCGCTCGATGTCGTGCCGCCTGGCCGCCTCCAGCAGGACGTAGGTGCCATAGACGTCTGTCTTGATAAAGGCATCGGGCTCCAGCAGCGAGCGGTCGACGTGGGATTCGGCCGCAAAGTTGACGATGGTGTCGATCTGGTGGGCCTGCATGGCTGCCTCGACGGCGGCAGCGTCGGCAATGTCGCCATGGACAAAGGCATAGCGCTCGCCAAATCGCTCTTCCACGTCCTTCAGGTTGTCCAGGTTGCCGGCGTAGGTCAGCTTGTCCAGCACGACGATGCAATAGTCAGGGTACCGGGACAGCATGTATCGGACGAAATTGGAGCCGATAAAGCCGGCGCCGCCTGTAACCAGCAGGTTCTTCATGCTCAGTCCTCCTCACGCGTCGTTCGGGGCGCGCTGAAAGGCGCGCCAGGAACGCTTCGGATTGTCAACTGCCTGTCATCAGCCGCCGCACGCGGCGCACGACCTTGTCGGGGCGGGCGTAGCGGCCCCAGAGGTAGCGGGCCTGGCGGCGCGCGGCGTTGGCCGGCTTGCGCCGCTGGCTCTCTTTCAGGGCCCACTGCAAGAACTCCGGGTCCTGCCCCTTGACCTTGATCTCCCACGGGTTGCGCCTGTATTGGTCGTGGCTGGTGATGAGGCTCAGATCGTGCTCCACGCAATAGTCGTATAGGTCGCTGCCGGGATGGGGGGTATAGAAGGCAGGGCTGTACCAGTCGGGATCGATCTCCCGGAGCATGGAGACGGTCTCCATAACCTCTTCCCTGGTCTCGGTGGGCAGCCCCAGCATATAGTTGGCCCAGATCTTGATCCCGTGGCGCCGGCAGGCTGAGGCCGCGGCCAGGTTCTTTTCGCGGGTTGTACCCTTGCGCAAGAACTTGAGCACGCGATCGCTGCCGCTCTCAAAGCCGATGAAATAGCCCTTGAGCCCTACCTGGGCCATGCGCGCCACCATGTCCTCGTTCTTGGCAATGATGTCGGCGCGGCTCTGGCAGAAAAATGGCTGGGTGAACCCTTCGGCCTGGTACAGATCGCAGAACTCTAGCACCCACTCCCGGTTCTCGGTCAGGCAGTCGTCGTGAAACATCAAGCTGGCAAAATGGTAGCGGTCGCGCAACAGCTTGAGCTCGGCGACAATGTTGGCCGGAGAACGCTTGCGCACCTTGCGCCCGAAGATGTGGCGCTCGGCCGGCTGGCAAAAGTTGCAGTTGTATTTGCAGCCCCGCCCGGCAATGATGGTCAGGAACGGCGCAGGCAGGTCGGGGACAAAGGGCACCTCGGGCGAGTCGAGGGTGTAGCCGTATTTCCGCCACTCGTCGAGGAACAGGTCGCGGTCGGGAAAGGGCAGGGCGTCGAGATCGGGCGCCTCGCCCTCCAGGACGCGGCTCTCGGGCCGCCGCCCGGCCTGGATCTCGCCCAGGAGCCAGGGAAAGGTGATCTCGCCCTCGCGCGTGACGACGTGGTCAAACTCCGGAATCTCGGCCACCTCTTCCACCATGATGGTGGGATGCGGGCCGCCGACGACGGTTACGGTCTCGGGCAGCGCCTCCTTGACGATGCGCGCTGCCTCGATACCGGGGTTGTAATCGACGCTCATCATGGTCATGCCCACGACGTCGGGCCGGCGGCGGAGCAGTTCCTCGCGAAACTGGTCCCAACCGCCGAGGGCCCGCAGGTCGATGAGGTCCAGGTCAAAGCCCTGGGCCTTGGCCGCGCTGGAGAGGTGGGCCAGGCCATGGCTGACCCAGCCTGCCTCCATGCCCCTGGCCAGGCTGTTAAAGCCGTACCCGGCTATGCCGGGGTAGATCAATGTAGTCTTCATCCATCACTCTCCCGCATTTGCTGGCTGCGAACGCCGGGCGGCCTAGCCGGAAAACCGAACCAAGTGGATCTAGCGTTTTCCGTGGCCGCCCGGCGTCCTGGTCTCGCGACCTGGATTTTATTTTCGCCGCTGCCAGCGGGTCTTTTTCAGCATCTTGCGATGCTTGTGCTTGGATGCTTTTTTTCTTCGCCATTTTTGAACCGAGCCCATCGTCTCACCTCCTTTCGGTTTATGTGTTGTCTATCGAGATAACTATTATACACGCTCGGGCCCAGATCTCCAACTCGCACGCTCCCTGTGTCCAGGCCCGCTTCTCCTCAACCCCTTGCCGGCCTTACAGGATGCCCACGTTGCTGTGATCGCCCAGGGTCATCTTGAGCGCTTTGGGCTTGATGGGCGAGCGGGTGATCACCGAGCTGCGGCCGATGAGGCTGTCCTCGATGCGGTAGGGGATGTCCAGGATGCGGCTGTGCTCGAGGACGATGCTGTGCTCGATCTCGGCGTTCTCGACGACGACGTGGTGATAGATGGACGTAAAAGGCCCCACGTACGAGTTCACGATACGCGTGTCCTCGCCGATGATGGCCGGTCCCCGGATACGGCTGTTGATGATCTCGGCGCCTTTTTCTATGGTCACCTTGCCGTTGACCTGCGAATCGCGGTCGACGTAGCCCTGGATGCTGTGGTCGATCTCGTCCAGCACCAGGTCGTTGGCCTGGAGCATGTCGCCCGGGGCTCCGGTATCAATCCACCAGCCGCGGTGGATGTAGGGATGTACGTTGTAGCTCTTGTCCACCAGGTACTGAATGGCATCGGTGATCTCGAGCTCTCCGCGCCAGGAGGGCTTGATGGCATTCACCGCCTCCCAGACGTGGTCGTCAAACATATAGATGCCCACCAGGACCAGGTTGCTGGGCGGGTGGCGGGGCTTTTCCACGAGCCGCACGACAGACCGCGTCTCCGGGTCCAGCTCGGCCACGCCATAGTGCGATGGGTTCTCCACGGGGGTCAGGACGATCTGGCAGTTATAGTCGCTCTTCTCAAACTCGCCGATGAGCTCCGAGATACCGCCCTCGATGACATTGTCGCCCAGGAACATGACGAATCGGTCGTCCCCCAAGAAATCCTTGCTAATCTTGACGGCGTGGGCCAGGCCCAGGGGTTGGTCCTGGGGGATGTAGGTGATCTTGACGTCCCAACGCCGGCCGTTGCCCACGGCCTCCCGGATCTCCTGGGCGGTATCGCCCACGACGATGCCGATGTCGTCGATTCCCGCATCGCGGATGGATTCGATGACGCGGAACAGAACGGGCTTGTTGGCCACGGGGACCAACTGCTTGGCACTGGTGTAGGTAATGGGGTAGAGGCGCGTTCCTTTGCCACCGCTCAAGATGAGTCCTTTCATTCTCCTGTCCTTTCTCTGCCGGATGTCCCCTCTCCTGGGGCTGATGTCCGGCCCAGGATTGGCGTGTCGTCTATAGTGCAAATGGTGCAGCCCTCGCACAGGTCTCGACCCTCGCTCTGGAGCCGCGTGCGGCGCATCTCGGCCAGCCGGGCCACGTCGTCGGGCGAAAGGGTGCCCACGTGTCCCAACTGGTGGGCCGCGAGGGTGATCTGGGCCGTGTGCTCCACCTTTTCCAGGCGCAGGTACGCCTCCCACAGGTCGCGGCCCACGGTCAGGCTGCCATGGTGCGACATGATGATGGCGTCGTAGTGCTTGATGGCCTGGCGGATGCTCTCGGGCACCTCCTGGGTGCTGGGTGTGGCGTAATCCGTGGTGGGGATGCCGCCCAGCGTGACAATCACTTCGGGAATGACGCAGCGGGCCAGGGAGACGCCCGCGATGCTAAAGGCCGTCGCCAGGGGCGGATGGGCGTGGATGACGGCCTGGACCTCGGGCCGCTGGCGATAGACCTCCAGGTGCATGAGGATTTCGGAAGACGGCCGCTCGCCGCGCCCGCGGTAGCCGCCGGCCGGCCGGCCCTCCAGGTCGAGGATGAGGACGTTGTCTGCGGTGAGAAAGCCCTTGCTGTACCCGCTGGCCGTGACCAGGAGGCGATCGGAACCGAACCGCGCCGAAATGTTGCCGTCGGTGGCAGCGACGTAACCCCGCTCCCACATGAGCCGGCCGATGCGCAGGATCTCTTCTCTTAGCTCGTACTCGGTCTGTCTCTTCACAGTGGCCATGATCCAGGCCCGAGGCGCGCGCCTCAGGCGTTGTCCTCTACCTCCACGTGGTCGACGATGCCGACGATGACGGCCCGCGCCGCGCCCAGGGGCTCCTGGCCGAGAAGCTGGCGGGCGGAATTGCCCTCATCCATGACGAGGACCAGGTCGCCGACGCCGGCCTGGACAATGTCCACGGCAATATCGTACTTGCCGGTCGGCTGGCCGTTCAGGGCGAGTTTGTCTACGAGGAGCAACTTGTGCCCGGCAAAGGTCTTGTCCTTGATGGTGGCCACCACGGTGCCTCCCACGCGCCCAATGTACATCGCTCGCTGCCTCCCTCAGTCCTGGCCGGGTTCCAGGGGCGGGACGTCCGCCTGGTCGACGATGCCGCTGATGGCCAGGTCGACGGGAACGAACCACTGGGGCAAGGTGAGGGCCGCCTCGCGGCTGGCGACCACAAAGACGAGCTCTCCCGGGCCGGCCTGGGCTGTGCCGTCGGCGGCGATGGCCGGCTCGCCCTGGGGCTGGCCCTGTCTGTCCAGCGGCTGGACCACGAGGAGCTTGACCCCTTCCAGGCCCGGGGCCTTTTGCGTGGCGACGAGGGTGCCGATAACGCGTGCAAGCTGCATGTTAGATAATCTTGCTCCTCATCTGTTCGTGGAGCTGCGAGATGATGACCTGGCGGATGAGGAGCCCCTCCTCTTTCACCAGCTCCACGCCGGCGGCGACGGCGGCCTCGACGTCGGCGACGGTGCCTTCCATGAGGACGAAACTCTTGCCGCCGAGGCCGTTGGCCAGGCGGATCTCGAGCAATTGGACGTCGCTGGCCTTCACGGCGGCGTCGGCGGCGACGATGCAGATGGCAGCGGTGACGGTCTCCACGATGCCCAGGGCCTCGTCGTCCCGGGGCGGCGTGGCGCTCATCAGCGCCGGAAAGACGGAAGGATGGACGTTGGGCAGCAGGAGCTGGTCTACCAACGTGTCGGCAGCGGTTGCCACCCCGACGTCAAAAGCCTCGCGCACCGGTCCCACCTCCCCGGAAATGAGGACCATGTACTTGCCGGGGCAGATGGAGCGTGCCTCCAGGATCTGGACGGCGGCCTTTTTGACCATGGCATCGCCGGCCAGGATGCCGGCGGCGACGCTGTTGGTCTCGACGAGAGCGATGGCGGGCTCGATCACGTTGGGCACGTTCGCCACGTTGGGCACGTTCGCCACGTTGGGCATGTTCGCCACGTTGGGCATGTTGGACCCCTTCCGAAAACGCGCAGGATCGCGGGCATGGTCGTCATCATGGCTACATCACGCCGCGACGATCTCGATACCCAGGTCATCGACGCGGGCGACGCGCCCGGGAATGGAGGCGTGCAGGGCGGCACCGAGAGCGCCCTCGGGAATGTCGGCCACGCGGTCGCCGGCAGCCACCCGGTCTCCGGCGGCGACGACGGGCCGGGCCGGCGCGCCGGGGCCTTGTCGCAGAGGGATGCGCACCTGCCGGGGCGCATAGGCCGTGGTGTCCAGGGGAGCGACCTGCTTTTCCCACTCGGCCAGGCCCAGGCGGGCGATGAGGCGATGCGTGGGCACCAGGCGATAGTCCCGGGTGACGTGGGGCTGAAAATCGGTCCGCTTGTGCACGTCGTTGACCCAGCCCGCTGCCCGAAGCTCGTTCTTGATGGCCACGTAATAGGCCATGGGCGACAGCTCCAGGGGGCACGCATAGGCCTCGCACAGCCGGCACTCGCAGCACAGGACGGCGGCGGTGACCTTGTCGGCGGGCCGGGAGAGGCCGTAGTTGATGGCCCGCATGACCTCGTGGGGCTGCAGGTTGTGGCCGAGGAGGTAGCGCGGGCATAGGTCGGTGCAATCGCGACACTGGTCGCAGGTGGACATGCCGCGGCGCACCCAGGACGTGCGCGAGCGGGTCAGGTAGCGGACCACGACGCCCTCGCGGGGGAGGACGAGGAGCCCGCTGGTCGTTTTGGTCACGGGCTCTTCCGGTCCGGCGGCCACGCGGCCCATCATGGGCCCGCCGACGACGACGGCATAGTCGTCGGCGGTTCGGCCCTCGGGGGCCCAGCGAGGCAGCTTGATCCCCCCGCCCCAGGAAAGGACCTGGCCGATGGGCGTGCCCACGGGCACCCAGAGGGTGGCGGGCCGATTGACAGCCCCGGCGACGGTCAGCAGCCGGTGGGTGACCGGCGCCCCATCGGCGGCGAGGGCCACGTTGAACAGCGTCTGGACGTTGAGGACGAGGCAGCCGACGTGCAGGGGCAGGCCGGTTTCGGGCACCAGCCGGCCGGTCGCCTCGTAGACGAGGACGAACTCGTCGCCGGCGGGATAGCGGCTTTCCAGGAGGTGGAGGCTCAGGTTGTGTCCCTGGCCCGGGGCGTCGATGGCGCGGCGGAGGGCGGCGATGGCCGCCTGGTAGCCCTTCTTGAGGGCCAGGATGCCCCGGCCCGCTCCCGTTGCCTCCATGGCCAGCCGCACGCCTCGCACAATCTCGGCGGCGTGGCTTTCCATCAGGCGCTGATCGCACTGGAGGAGGGGGTCGCATTCCACGCCGTTGGCGATCACGGTGTCCACCTGTGCAGCGAGCTTGACGTGGGTCGGAAAACCGGCTCCGCCGGCACCCACGACCCCCGCCGCCCGCACTGCTGCCACCAGGTCTTGAACCATGCTCTACGCCACGACCCCCACCCTTGTGTCCTCGTCGCGAAATGATACCATCGTTTGGCGCCCTTGGCAAATGACCGGTGGAAGGGAGATGCCAGAATTAAAACAGGGATTTGTGAACAAATGTGGCCCACTTTTCCAACTTTTGCGACCCAGGCCAACAGACACAACCGAACAACTACCAAGTCCGGCGGTTGTGCGCGCTGAGGTGTGCTAGTATGGGGCCTGTAGCGCGGGCTGCGAGGCAGGCTTTTCCCATTGCGTGGTCCGGCGCGCAACGGGGACAGGTATCCACCCCACCGAAGCGGAGTGCCTTGTCCCGATCAGGCCGTTGGGTTCTTCCTTGCTTTTCACTTTGGCTTCACTTGAAGCCGTCTCAATACTGTGGTGGTCATTGGCGGTTATCCTTGAAGGATATAGAAAGGAACGGCTTATGAGACAGACCTTGGCATGTGATGATCGGTGACTCTTGGCCCGAGTGGGGCTTGAAGCGGCCGCAGCCTCCACCCCGGCGAGGGTCAGAGGCCGGCCGAGGGCCAAGTGTTATGCCCGGAGGACACGTGAAACGAGGAGGAATGCAAATGATCTCAAATCTGCTACCAAGTGCCGGCGGCCGGCGCCGGCAAAAGAGCGGGGCCTGGATGACCCTTCTGGCCCTGCTCGTGGCCGTCTCCATGCTGGCGCCTGTGCCCGCCGTCCCGCGGGCAAACGCTCTGGGCCCGGACGTGGCGACGCTGGCCATGACTTCCAGCCAGGCAGCGCCTGCCGCAGCGGCTCAGGCGACTACCGACACAATCACGCTGCGGGTGATCAGCGCGCGCACCGAGCCCCTGGCCCTGGACGGTGCGGGGGTCAACGAGGGAGACCCCGTCACTTCGTACAAGTGGATGATCAACGAGGACAACACGGGCGATCCCTTTGACGACACGGACTGTTGGGCTTACCTCGACCCGCCGGCCAACACGATTCGCAACCCCAACTATCCCGACGGCTGCGACTGGCCCGGTGTGCACTCGACCCCTGGCTGGTCACCCATCGTCACCCAGGGCACCGAGGCGGACCTCAACGAGACGCAGGGTGTCACCCTTCCCCCCGGCAAGTACCTTATCTCGGTACAGGGGGATGGTTTCAAGGTCGACGGTGAGCACTTTACCGTGCCCATGGACGTACCAGGGCTTATCACGGTAGCCGCTCATCCCCTCCCCCTGCCGACCTCGTCTATGGTCATCCAGGTCTTTAACGACAACTCGATGACCAACGGCCAGTTTGACGCACCCGTGGAGCAGCCCGGACCGGGTCCCACGAGCATGGCCTGCTTTCGGGTCAGCCTGAACGACATCGCCGGCGAGATCACCACCGACCTCTTTGGCAATCCCCTGTGCACCGAGTACGAAAAGGACCCGGTGACCGGCGATGTGCTGTTGGACGCCGACGGAATGCCGGCCAACATTGTCCAACTGGGCGGCGAGTGCCTGAGCGACGACTATGGCATCATCAACATCCCCAACATCGGCGCCATGCGCTACGACGTCCTGGTTACACCGCCCGATGGCGAGACCTGGATCCAGACCACGACCCTCGAGGGCTCCCATGGCTGGGATACGTGGATCCAGGAAGCGGGCACCGGCCTGGACAACGAGTTCATCGTCGCCGGCGAGCCCTTCCCCTGGACCATCTTTGGCTTTGTGAAGCCCTCGGAGGCGACCCTGCCTCCAATCCCCGATGGTGGCTCTATCACGGGCGTCGTCGCGGGCATCACGGCCTACACCCCCTCCGCGGGCGGCCTGCCGCACCAGGGTGATCTCTGGGGCGGGCTCCTGGGTGTCAAGATCGAAGAGCCCATCGCCTACCCGTGGTTGTCGCTCAGCAGCCTGCAGGGCGGCGACACGGCCATCTGGACCGGCATGGGCAACGAAGACGGCAGCTTCCGCATCGACAACATCCCGCCTGGCGACTACTTCCTGGCCTACTGGGACTTTAACCAGCATTACATCCTAGACTTTGTCCAGGTCCCGGTGCAGGCGGGCGAGGTCACCGACGTGGGCGTGCGGACCATGACCAATTGGTTCACCAAGTGGCATGGCAAGGTGTTCCTCGACTATAACGAGAACGGCCGCATGGACCCCGGCGAGCCGGGCGTTCCTGACGTTACGGTCGTGCTGCGCGACCGGGACAACACCGAGATCGACCGCATGTCCATCGCCTCCGTCAGCGACGCTACGGGCGACTGGGCCCTGGAAAAGGGCTACCCTATGAGCTCCTGGATGGTGCTGGAGGCCTACAGCGACATCTATCGCACCACAGGTGTGACCTATCAGGCCAGCAACGCCAAGGAGGAAACGACCCTCCTCGGTCCCATCGTCGACCTGGCGGTGCTGCCCATCTTTAGCCAGGCCGGTCGCCTGGACTGGGGCGTCAAGTTCTACGATCCCGGCACCAACGGCGGCATCGCCGGCACGGTCTTTTACGACACCGTCCGGGCCGAGGACGACGCGGCCTACGCCGGCGCCGAGCCCTGGCAGCCGGGCATTCCGGGCCTCACGCTGCAGTTGTGGGAACCGGTCGAATGCCCCGGCCCCGCCGCCAACTGTGACCCCACGGGCCGCTACTTGTTGGCGGACGATGGCTCCATCGCCAAGGGCGCGCTCCTCAACGAAACCGTGACCGAGGACTGGGTCCGGCCCAAGGACTGCCAGCCGCTGGACGTGTACGGCGATCCGGTGGACTATCCGTCCATGCCGCCCTCGACGGGTGGCTATGACTGCCTGGAAGGCCCGCCCATGGGCGTGCAGTTCGGCCATGGCCAGCAAGAGCTGCCGGGCAACTATGGCTTCAGCGAGATCTTTACGCCGTCGCTCGAGGCGGCCGGCGCCTACTCGATCCCCATTCCCACGGGCGACTATCTGGTAGAAGTGGTCATCCCCGACGATCCGATCCTCAACCGGCCGCTGTACCAGGTGACGCGCGAAGAGGACCTGAACATCTTTGACGGCGACACGTTCATCCCGCAGGTGGTGCCGCCGGCCTGCGCCGGCCCGCTCCACGTGGTAGACGTGGCCGGCATCGCCCCCGACGGTCCGAATGCCGTGGACAACCCGGGCTTTGCCGATGCCGGGGGCAGCCGGTTCGAGGGCGAGGAAAAGCCCCTGTGCAACGTCAAGCTGGTGACCGTCGCGGACCGCAAGGGCATAGCGCCCATCTTTAACCTCTGGACGCCCGTGCCCATCCCCGGCCGCTGGCGCGGTTACATCATCGACGACCTCAACGTGTCCACCAACCCCCTGGAGCTCTTTTTCGGGGAGAAGGCGGGCATGCCCAACAGCCCCATCGGCATCTATGACTACACGGGGCGGATGGTGCACACGGTGCACTCGGACTTTCACGGCGTGTACGAGGTGATCCTGCCCTCCGACGCCACCTACAACGCGCCGGCTCCCAGCGGCATGCTGGCCAGTGTCTATTATATCTATGGCAACGACCCGGGGCAGCCGGGAGCCTTTAACGACAACTATAACCCCGCCTACCGCTCCATCGGCACCAGCTTCGAGGTCTATCCGGGGGTTATCGTGCCTTCGGACCTGGCACCCACCCAGAACGGAGCCCTCATCTGGAACCCGGCATCGAACGTGAGCCAGATCGCCCAGTGCACGCTGGACGACACCACGCCGCAGATCTTTGCCGTGGACCAGCCCTACGTCATGAACACGGGAACGATCACTGTTCGGGGCAAGGGCTTTGGCGCGACCCAGGGCACGGGGCCAACCGCCGGCTTTGTCCGCCTTTCGGGCTGGCAGATGTCTATCGTAAGCTGGAGCGATACCGAGATCGTCTTTAACGTACCGGCCAACACCCCGGCCGGCCCCAGGCAACTGGAGATCCGCAACTCGGCCGGTCGGCGTGAGGTCAACGCTCTGACGATCCACATCCTCGACGTGGGCTACCAGCCCAACATCTACGAGGTGGGGGTGGGCAAGACCTACGACCCAAGTGATCCGGTGTACACCGGAGAAAACCGAGGGCCCATCCAGCACGCCATCGACGATGCAGCGGCGTCGCCCGGGGATGACGTGGTCGTGGTTTACCCCGGCCTTTCGGAACCCTTTACCAATCCGCTGGGCTTTTACCTGGAGAATCCGGTGATCTATGCGCCGGTCAAGCTCCAGGGCGTTGGCCCGGGTGGCGTCTATCCCGACGGCACCAACGTGCCGGGGTCGATACTGGACGGCCGCGGCATGGGTGGCACCGAGGTCTATGCCGGGTGGTGGCGGGAAAACGTCGGCGACATCTGGGAGAACCGCGGCGGCTGGGATGGCAGCCCGGTGGATGGCGATGGCCTGCCGCAGATGTACGAGGGGCAAGTCATCACCGTCCTGGCGGAGCAAGGGGAGTTTGGCTTTACCTACCGCGCCGCCATCGACGGCTTCAAGATTCAGGGCGGCGACCAGCAGGGCTTCCCCAACAACCTGAACCAGGTGGGCGGGGAGCAGATCCCCGGCGTCGCGCCCGAGGTGGTCATCCAGGGCGGTGGCATCTGGGTCAACGCCTACGCCCGGGGCATGCAGATCAGCAACAACATCATCGAGAACAACGGCGGTGCCTATGCAGGTGGCATTCGCATCGGCACGCCGGATCTGCCCGAGCCCTACAAGGATGGCCAGAACGACTTTATCATCATCACCAAGAACCGCCTCGTCGGCAACGGCGGCACAAACCTGGCCGGTGCCATCGGCATCTTTGCCGGCGCCGACGGTTATACCGTGAGCAACAACGACATCTGTGGAAACTTTTCCGCAGAGTACGGTGGCGGTATCAGTCATTACGGCTACAGCCCCAACGGGCGCATCCGCAACAACCGCATCTACTTTAACCGGTCCTACGACGAAGGTGGCGGGATCATGATCGCCGGAGAGCTGCCGATCGATCCGAGCATCCTCTCGCCTGGCGCCGGGCCGGTCGAGGTCTCGGGCAACCTGATCCAGGCCAACCTGGCCAACGACGACGGCGGTGGCCTGCGCTTCCTCATGGCCGGCAACTATCCGTTCAACGTCTTTAACAACATGATCGTGAACAACGTCTCCACCCACGAGGGCGGCGGGGTGTCGCTCAACGACGCGCCCGACGTGCGGTTCTACAATAACACGGTCATGAAAAACATCACCACGGCCACGGCCATGACAAGCAACGGCCTGGCGGCGCCCGCGGGCTTGGCCAGCAGCAAGAACAGCAATCTCTTGCAGGCCACGCTGCCCGCCGGCTCGCCCGAGTTCAGCGACGCGCTGATGTTCAACAACATCTTCTGGGACAACCGCGCCGGCACGTGGACCGGCGGCGGGGTAGCAGGCATCGGCCTGCCTGGTGATCCCAGCCCTATCTTCTACTGGGACCTGGGCGTCGCCGGTGACTTTGGCGAGCTCAGCCCCACCTATACGCTGATGCAGGTGCAGAACGGCATCCCACACGCCAGCAACATCGTCGGTCAGGATCCACTGGTCGTATCGGTGTACGACACCAGCGTCCGCGTCTTCCCCTGGCGAGGCAACCCTGCCTTCGTGGGTGCCCTCATCGTGGCCGTGGAGCTGCCTGTGAACCTGTTGGGCGACTATCACCTCACAGCCAACTCGCCCGCCTACAACGCAGGCACCGCCGAGGCCGGTGGGGTCCTGGCACCCAACTCGGACTATGACCTCAACGCCCGGCCCGCCTTCGGACTCTTTGACATCGGCGCGGACGAGATGGTCCAGCCCTTCCCGGCAACGCCCGTCCTCTTCCCCGCGCAGGCGGCAGGTGCCCTTCGGGCTGCCTCGGAGCCCAGGCAGGATGCGCCCTACAAGCTCTGGCTGCCGTTCGTCACCACTATCGGCGGCGCGTTGGAGGGGACCTGGACCGGCCAACTGGATAGCTTCGAGTTCGACGACGTCACGGGTGTAACGGCCCTGAACAGCGGCTATGTCTTCTGGGATACGCTGTTCGGCTTGGACCAGGAGGTGCGGTTTACCTTCACCTCCGTCTCCGACACGGCCACGCGCCAGGACCTGCTGCTCAAGGTTGGCGGCGTCCCGGATGGGATCATCGGAGACCAGGCGCACCTGGTCGCGGTGGGCTACGATGCCACCACCGGCGCGCTGGAAGTCAGGACAATGTCGCCCGGCCAGGTGTGGACAACCCACGCCACCTTTGGCGGTCATCCCTTCTCTGTGGGCGATACCTTTGGCGCCCGCGTGACACGGGGTGGCTTCGTCGAGGTCTATGTCAACGGCCAGGTCTTTGGCCATGCCGACCTGACCGCCGGCGACGCGCCGTGGGCCTACGCAGCCGAGGCTGGCTTGATCGGCTTCTGGTTCGAGGCTCCGGCCTTGGACCGCGAAGCATCGGCCGGATTCACCGACTTTGGCGGCGGCTCGCTGCCCTAGGAACCTGGGGTTGAACCGGGCCGGGAACCGGCAGCGAGAGCGCACCGGCTCCCGGCCCCACCCAATCAGTGATGAGGAGATGTGAGATGAGAAACAACTCGACGCAACCACTAAGCCGCCGGCGCTTCTTGAAGCTGGGAGGTGGGCTGGTGGGCCTCGGCGCCGCTGCGACGCTCCTGCCCCGGGCGATTCTGAAGCCCGAGAGTGTGGAGGCGGGGCTGCGGGCCCAGATCACCGAGCCCAACCTGCACTTTGCGGCGACCGACGGCTGGATCCATCTGCCCGGGGCCAACGCACCCTACCATCCAGACGACATGGCCCCTGACGGCTTGACGACCTACATCTTTGGCTTTCGCAACGTCACGGGCCTGACCCGCGACCAGGCGTTTGCCCAGAAGATGAAGGCCCAGCTCACGGCGCCCACCTGGTGGCTGGACCAGGGGCAGGACTTTACCCTGAAGCTGACCAACCTGGGCCTCCAGATTCGCCCGGACCTCATCGACGCGCACACGCTGCACTTTCACGGCTTTCGCAACGCCATTCCCATCTTTGACGGCGAGCCGCACTCGTCGGTGGGCGTGCCCATCGCCCGCGACCTGACCTACTTCTACCGGCCGCACCACCCCGGCACGTACCTCTACCACTGCCACTTTGAGGAGACGGAGCACGTGCACATGGGCATGATCGGCGTCGTCTTTGTCCGGCCCGAGCTGAACCAGACGGCGGGAGGCAAGTTCGCCTACAACGACGTGGCTACCGAGTACGACCGCGAATTTGTCCTCAACATGAACGAGGTCTGGTCGCTGGCCCACTGGTGCGACTCGCACGTGCAGTTGCCCGAGTGGAGCGACTATCAGCCCGACCTGTGGCTGATCAACGGCCGCGCCTACCCGGATACCATCGCTCCCGCCGGGGGCGGCACGGACCCGGTGACCGGCGATCTGATCCCACCGCCCGGGCGATCCGACTTGCAGTACCAGCCCATCTCGTCGCTCATCCGCTGCAACTCGGGCGACAGGGTGCTGCTGCGCTTTGTCAACCTGGGTTTCACCGAGCACGCCATGCGCCTGTCGGGCATCCCCATGCGCGTGGTGGGCAAAGACGCCACGCCCCTGCAAGGCCGTGGCGGCAACGATCTTACTTACATGACCGACACGGTGCACATCAGCCCCGGCGAGAGCCTGGATGCCATCTTTGTCGCGCCCGACGTGTCGAGCGAGACGCGTCTGCTCTTGCACGATCGCCGTTACAAGTACACCGGCAATCCGGGCATGAGTGGCTACGGGGGGCAGATCACAGAAGTGCACATCTTGCCCACCAGCCAGCCGCTACCGGAACAGACCGAGCCCAACACGTAGGCGGGCCGGAAAAATGCAGAGTGAGGTGAGAGCAATGAAACCCGCAAGGTTTGGCAAGATAGCTCGGCTGCTGTCCCTTCCCCTGGTGGTGATGTTGGTGCTGGGGGCAATGGGTGGTGGTGCGGGGAAGGTCGTGGCGGAACACGCTGCCATGCCGTCCCATGGCATGGTTTGCACCACCAATCCAACTGCCACCTTTACCCTGACGACGAAGGAGGGCACCATCAGCACCCCCGACGGCAACATCGTCTACATGTGGGGCTTTAGCGAAGGGGACAGCCCCTTCCAGCATCCTGGCCCGGTCCTGTGCGTCAACGAGGGCGACACGGTCACGGTTGTGCTCAACAACACCCTCGAACACGACGTGTCCATCATCTTTCCCGGGCAGGAGAACGTTCTGGCCGACGGGCTGCCCTCGCAGCCTGTCTTTGACGGCGGTGGCAACCTGATCTCCCTGGCGCCCGTGGCGGAGGCCAGCGGCGGCAGCGTTACCTACCAGTTTGTGGCCACCAGGCCCGGTACCTACCTGTACGAGAGCGGCACCGAGTCGGCCGTCCAGGTGAACATGGGCCTCTTTGGCGCCCTGATCGTGCGGCCCGCGCTCCATCCCGACTGGGCCTACAACGAGGTCGTGGAGGCCGGCGGCGAGACCTATACCACCGCCTTTACGCCGGACGAAGAGTTTGTCATGCTTCTGTCCGAGATCGATCCCATGCTGCACATGGCCGTCGAGCAGGGGCTGCCCTACAACATGAACAACTATCGCTCGCGCTACTGGATGATCAACGGCCGCAGCTTCCCCGATACCATCGCGCCCAACGGCGCCGAGTGGCTGCCCAACCAGCCTTACAGCTCGCTGGTGCACATCAATCCCTTCAACGACAGCGTCGCACCCGACGATCCTGCCTATCACCCGAGCCCGGCCCTCATCCGTTACCTGAGCGTGGGCACCGAGGACTACCCGCACCACCCCCACGGCAACCACGGCCGTCTCATCGCCCGCGATGGGAACGTCCTGATCTCCGGCGGCGAGGATCTCTCGTACGAGAAGTTCACGGTGGTCGTGGGCCCGGGCGAGACCGTCGACGAGCTGTTCGCCTGGTGGGACGTGGAGCAGTGGGACCCGGTGACGAATCCCATCCCGGTGACCATCCCGCAGCTCCAGAACCTGACCTTTGGCACGTTCTACAGCGGTAGCCCCTACCTGGGCAACCTGGACACGCTGCCCGTGGGCCACCAGGTGTTGAACGCCTGTGGGGAATACTATCACATCTCGCACAACCATGCCCTGCAGCAGATCACTGCCTGGGGTATCGTGCTCAGCGGCCATATCACCTTCACCCGCATCGACCCGCCGCTGCCCAACGATTGTCCGTGAGGTCCGCCATGAACGGCATAACGCTGCAAAGGACACGCCGGAAAACAGGCCGGTCTCATGCCGGACACGAGAGAATGGAGATCACGGCTATGAAAACAAGAATACGTTCGCTGCTAAAGGTGGGTGGCCTGCTCCTGCTGCTGGCGACCATGATGCTGGTCAGCTCGCCGGCCATGGCCGACCTGCCCGCCAGCACCTGTACCCTGGACGCCGGCACGAACACGCGCACCTGCGACCTGTGGGCCATGCCGGGCTCGATCCTGTTGCCCGATGGCACCTCCGCGACGATCTGGGGCTTTGCCGATAACGCGGCAGGGCCGGCGCAGTTGCCCGGCCCGCCCATCGTGGCCAACCAGGGCGAGACCCTGCGGGTCATCCTGCACAACGAGCTTCCCGGCGAGACGGTATCGCTGGTCTTCCCCGGGCAGTCGGGGCTGCAGGACTACACGGCGGGCGTTGGCCAGGGAGCGACCCAGGAGTACCAGTTCGTGCTGGACAACCCGGGCACCTTCCTGTACGAGGCCGGACCCACGCCGAACGGCGGCCGGCAGGTGGCCATGGGGCTCTTTGGCGGCCTGGTGGTGCGGCCGGCATCGGCTCCCGGCCAGGCCTACGCCGACCCCGCCACGGCGTTCGCCTACGAGGAGCTTTTGGTGCTGAGCGAGATCGATCCGGCGCTGAACAACAGCCCGGACCCCAACAGCTTTGAGCTGTACTCCTTTGAGCCGCGCTACTGGCTTATCAACGGGCTCGCCTACCCGCAGACGACCATGATCGGTGCCGAGGCAGGCGCGACGGTTCTGCTGCGCTACATCAATGCCGGACTGGAAACCCACGGCATGAGCGTCCTGGGGCTGCGGCAGCAGATCGTGGCCTCTGACGGCAAGCCCATCCACTCCTATGGCGTGGTGGCCGAAAAGATCGTGAGCGGCGAGACCATGGATGCCCTGCTCACCATCCCGGCCGCCACCGTGCAGGGGACCCAGTTTGCGCTGTACGATGCCAGCCTGATGATGCACAACGCGTCGCAGCGGCTCGCCGACGGCAAGCTTGCCTTTGGCGGACTGCTGACCTTTGTCGATGCCATCACCGGCACAGCCGCCACCCTGGCCGGCCCGGTGGTAACCGACGTGCAGGTCTCCCCCAACCCCACGACGGGGGCGGATGGCGTGACCCTGAGCGCTGATCTGACCTCGGACGCGGGCCTCACCGCCGTCGAATACTTTACCGGCTCGGTGGGTGTCCCGGGCACGGGCGTGGCCATGAGCTTTGGCGGGGGCGGCCCGGCCTACGCGGCCACGGCCAGCATCCCGGCCGGCGAACTGGCCACCTGGCAGAGCGGCCTCGTGACGCTTTACGTACGCGGCCAGGATGCCAACGGCTGGGGCCTGGTTGGCTCGGTCGTGCTCAACCTGGACAAAACGGGGCCCGCGAGCAATGCCCTGAGCCTGTGGCCGGAGCCGAGCAACGGCTCGCGTCCGGTGCTGCTGCGGGCCACAGGTGACGACCACTCCAACGGCGCCAACCCCGTGGTGGCCGGCCAGTTCAGCATGGACGGCGGAGTGGCGCAGCCCATGGCCCTGGCCCGCACCGACAACCCGGTGACGGCCATGACGGCAACCCTGTCGCTGGAAACGGTGCAGGCGCTGCCGCAAGGCTTGCACCCCATCAGCGTCACGAGCCAGGACTTTCTGGGGAACTGGGGTGCGCCGGGGATCATCACCCTGACCATGGACACGACCGGACCGGATGTGACGGCGCTGACCCTGGCGCCGAGCACGCTGGATCTATCCGGAGCGCCGCCCGTGGTCAACGTCCGGTTGGAGGGCATGCTGGCCGACCCGGTGTCGGCGGGAGCGCAATCGAAGCTGGCCAACGCCGAGGCCTTTATCGAGTTTCCGGGCCCCAACGGCACGGGCTTTGACCTGTTCGCCTCCGACGCGATGTTTGACGAGACCAGCGAAGCGGTCTACTTTGACATCCCCGTTGCCGCCTTCCTGCTGTTGAGCCAGGGCCCGCACTCGGTCTTTGTCCACGGCCTGGACGCAGCCGGAAACTGGGGACCCTTCACCACGGCCGAGATCATCATCGACCGCGGCGCGGCCGATACCGACGGACCGAACATCTCTTCGCCGCTGGCGACGCCCAACCCGACGAACGGCGCGACGTCGGTGACCTTCACGGCCAACGCCGCGGACCCGGGGCTGGTGAGCAACATCGGCGGCGCCCAGTGGTTCGTCAACCTGGGCTACATCGGGCAGTTCGGCGCGGCAGACGGTGCCTTTGACTCGCCGACGGAAGCGCTGCTCGCAAACGTCGACGTGTCGAGCTGGCCGAATGGCACCCACACCATCAACCTGGTGGCCTACGATGCCCTCTCCAACTTCGGACCTGCGGCTCAGCTCTCCCTGTCCGTGCAGGGCAACAACGCCGTGCAGATCATGGCCGACAACTTCGAGAGCGGCAACCTGGACGCCTGGAGCAACGTGGTGGGCGACGTAACCGTGGTACCCGAAGCCGGGCTCGGAGCAGACCGGGCAGGCCTGGGTATCCGGGCAGGCATCGACGGCGGCGCGCCGGCGTACGCGAGCCACGTCATGCCGTTGGGCGAGGCGGCGTACCGCGCCCGTTTCCTGTACGATCCCAACAGCGCCAACCTGGGCGCCAAAGAGCATGACATCCTGGCCGGGCTGTATGCCGACAAGGCGATCATGGGCATCCAGGTCGAGGCGAGCGGGGATGGCGGCTACGAGGTTCGCGGCTGGGCGTTGTCCAATGGCGTGCCCATCTATACCGGGTGGCACGACATCAGCGACGAACTCCACGCCCTGGGCATCCACTGGCAGTCGGCCAGCCAGGCGAGTCTCTCGCTCATCGTAGACGGCCAGGTGGTCGAGACCCTTGACTACCTGGACACCGCGGCCTACACGGTGCACGAGATCCGGCTGGGGCCCTCGGGTGACATCGACCCGGCGGCATCGGGCGCCCAGTACTTTGACGAGTACGACGCCCGCCGCGTGATGGCGATCTTCTTGCCCCTCGTCTCTCGGGGGCAGTAACCGGCAATGCAGGCCGGGGCCCGGCGGCAAGCGCCGGGCCCCGGCCCACGTCCAAAGCGGGTCCAACCCGCACGATCATGGATATAGAAGGCAATCAGGGGGAGACCATGTTAAATCGAGATATTCTCACTGTCAATAGCCGGCGGGGGCCGATTGTCATCAATGCGCGGCACCTGCTGCTGACCCTGGGCCTCGTAGCGCTCGTGGGCGCGGCCCTGGTGGGCTGGAGCCTGAGGGCCAGCAATGCGAGGGAGTGGATCCCGGGAACCATGCCCCACAGCCCCGCGATGGAAGAAAAGTTCGGCGTCCGGTTTTCCTTCCTGGCCGTGACCGCCGACGGCGGCATGGTCGAGCTGCGCTACCGCGTGGTGGACGAGGGAAAGGCAGCCAACTTTGGCCACTTTACCGAGACGGCGCCCATGCTCATCTCCGAGGACACGGGCAAGATCGTGGACGTCACCATCATGGGCCTGCACAACCATCGCGTCGAGCCGGGCCGCACCTACTATGTTCTCTATCGCAACACCGACAACGCCATTCAATCGGGCCGTCCGGTGACCATCGCCGTCGGCGACCTGAATCTGAAGAACGCAGTTCCCTGGTAGGGAGGCTGAAAGGAGAGAAACATGAAAGTCGCGTCTTTTGCAATCATGGTTCTGGCGGTCTTG
>JAAYZQ010000652.1 GCA_012514775.1 Anaerolineaceae bacterium | reverse complement strand
GGGTTCGTCTACCAGCTCCAGCGGGTGGGCGTCATCCGCGAGGAGACCTGCGCCGACGGCGTGCGCTGGCTGTACATCACCTGGACGATCGGCGACGCCGAGCAGTACGGCTGGATCCAGGCGGACCGCATCTCGTTCTAGCCTCGGCGATCCAGCACGCCGGATAGAGTACCTCCCGGAGGCGACACGCCTCCGGGAGGTTTCGCGTTGGGGCGCCGCGATCTCTCTACGGGCGGCACCGCGGGGCAGACGAACGCCCGCCCCCGGCGCATTCGGGGGCGGGCGTCTGTTACGTTATGACTACCGGCCAGGTGCCGGGTTGTGCTTGGCGGCCCGCTTACCGGGAGGCCATCGCGTTCGCAGACGGCAGCAGCTGCGCGGCAAAGGTATCCAGGAAGGCAGGGGGCAGCGGCTCGTCTTGCACTTCGACGGTGACGCCCAGATCGATCTGGTTCACCACATCGAGCAGGGTGCGCACCATGCCGACCTCGAGGGTCCGCGGCAGGTTGCGCAGCGCCGGGAACACGGCGGCCACGCCGGATTCCTTAAAGGGGGTCAGGTCGATCTCCCGGTCGGCCAGGAGCACGCCCATCACCAGGGTGACCAGGTTGTCGCGCAGCTGGTCATCCCACGCCATGTGAGCCTCGGCGCCGTTCACACCGGCGGTCAGGCCATCGGGGCCCAGGACGACCTCGGCGGTCTGCACGCCGGCCAGAGCCTGCACCTGCGTGCGGATCGTGTCGGCCACCTGCACGCCGAACAGGTTCTGCACCAGGCCCAGGGGCACGGGCGCACCGTTCACGGCGAGGGAGCCATCGGCGCGAGAGACGGTCACCTTGGGGACGGCCACGGCCAGCCGGCTCCCGGGGGTCACGTCGTACTCGGCGAGGGACAGATCGGGCGCGGGGCCGCCCTGCGAGGTGATCCCGATGCTAAAGCCGAGGTTGCCGAGCACCCCCGCCAGCTGGTCCCACATCAGGTCCCCGCCGACAAAGGTGTTGCCGATGGTGGAGACGAGATCCTGCCCCAGGGTGATGTACGGCAGCTGCTCGTTGTTCACCACCGGGTAGAGCCGGGTCCGCGCGCCGTCCCAGCGGAGGGCGACGGTCTCGATCTGGTCGCGGTAGGGGCCGATGGAGCTCGAGAGGTCCACGTTCAGGGGGATGCCCTCCACGACGACGCGGTTGTCGTCGGTGAGCTCCACCATCACGGGGCGGCCCAGGTTGATGCTCGGCAGGCCCTCTTGCGTCTGGTCGGCCACCTGGGCGTTCACCTGGATGGCCGTCTGCCCGAGCCAGTCGGTGGCGACATCCACCAGCTGCTTGGTGTCGTCGGTGAGCGCCATGCCGGTAAAGGTCGGCACCGCTGTGTAGGCCCGCGACTTGATCTGGTCGATGTTCCAGTCCAGCCGCAGCCACTGGGCGTCGTTCCCCAGGACGCTGATGCCGGCGCCGTCGACGTTGGCCTGCAGGCCGTTCAGGCCGAACTGCTGGAGCAAGGAGAGGTCCAGCTGCATCGGCGCCAGGCCCAACTGGTCGAGGGCCAGCCCGCCGACGGAGAGCACCCGGCCGTCGGGGGTGACGGTGGCGCCGAGGTTGATGGAGTTGGTAGGCTCCTCGGCCAGGGCCCCCTCCAGGGTACGGGTGAGGTCCAGCTCGGGCGCCTCCCCGCCGGCCCCCAGGAACTGCAGGGCCACGGTGACGTTCGCCTGGCTGACCGAGCCCAACATATCCTCGAGCTCGGGGACGAACGAGCCGACGGCTGCGAGCGCCTCGTCACCGAGGGTCACGGCCGACAGGGGCTCGTTGTTTACCAGGATGGTCGTCTTGGCGCCCTCTTTAACCACCGCCAGGGTCTGGATATCCTGCCCCTGGACAGTCTGGATCATCTGCGGGTCGATGGACGGCACCGCAATGCCCAGGTTGAAGCGGTTCGAGAGCGCGGCGATATTGCTCGACGTGAGCCCCAGGTCTACCCCTCCGAACGAGGGAATCGACCAGGACCCGTCTTCGGCCACCTGCAGCCGGATCTCGAACGTCTGGCTGTCAGGCTGCTGGGCGAGGGCGGGCGCTGCCAAGAGCAGCAGGGCGGCCGCCCCCACCACCAGGCCCAAGAAGAACGTTCTCCTACTCGCCATTGAAGATCCTCCCTCTGCACTAGATCGCCTCGGACGCTACACAGGGCGGCCGGCCGGAGAGATGTGCCGGGCTGCCACGGGTTGCTGGATGTCGCGAGGGTTCCATCAACGGCCCCTATACCTTGTCCGATCGCCCCCCTTCCTAGCGGCAACGGCTCCCCACGAACGGGGACCCCCGGGTCGCCGGACCCGTAGCCGCTGCGCTCGAATCGTTGCGGGCCCGGCGCGCGGACCCCACCGCGGGCCGCCGGGCGCTCGAGGCCTCCCGCGGCCTACAGAGGCCGCGCCGCAGGACGCCGCAGGAGCCACATGAGCACGGCCCCGGTGACGGCACCGGCGATCGCCGCGCCGATGAGACCCAGGATGGCCACAAAGAGGATCCCGGGGTTCATCGTGGCGGCGCCGCGCGCCACCGAATCCATCGCCAGGCCGATGAGGGCCATGGCCAGGCCCCAGGCCACGGCGCTGGCGCCGACCCAGACGGCCGCGTTCGACTGCGCCAGGCGCTCACGCAACACGCGCCACTGGAGCAGGCCGGTCACCGCGCCGCCGATGAGGCCGCCGATGAGGCCGCCGATGAGCCAGCCGTTCGCTGCGCCCGACACGCCGAGGGCCACGGCAAAACCAAGGCCGGTGCCCACGGCGCTCGCCGCGATCCACCAGCCCGACCGTGAGGCATATCGATGCAGCACCAGCCATTGGAACAGCCCGATCACCGCGCCGATCCCGAGGCCCAGCAGGAGCGCCCCCACGCCGGCACCAAAGTTCGGGCTGGCCCCCAGCCCCGTGAGCAGCGCGCCCCACAGCATCCCCAGGAGCGTGGCCGCGACAAAGCTCAGGGCAAAGCCGATCGCGCTGATCAGCGTCCACTTGAGCCAGAAGCCCCACCCGGCAGGCTCCAGGCCAACCAGAGAGTGCTCAGCGTTTCCCCTCATCCTCGCCTCCGTTTCTCATAGATGCCATCTCGCCAGGCACTCGGAGAGACCATCGCTCCCATCCACCGGGCCGCAGGCCCTCGACTGCCGCCCCGTGGGAGGAGCATCCGGCACCGTCTGCGCCGTGCACCGAACCGAGGTGCGGCCGTCCGCCGTACCTCTCCTCTGTCGACCGCCGGCATGCGCGCCGGCGGATAACGCCGCTCTCCGGCCGCCGCGCTCTGGCGAGCGGGCCGCCGGGGGTGTGCTATCCCGTATGTTGGATGGCGGCGCCGCGGGCGGCGCCGACTATCGGTGAGAAGGGACTATCGTTATCGGGCGACGGGGAGACGCGCGGGCGAAGCGACCCTTCGCCGGCATAGGGCCAACGAGGATCTCCCGCGACCTTCAAGCCTTCGGGGCGATTGAAAGGCATCACGTGAACCGCCAGGCGTGGCTGGCGTGGCACATCCCGAGGCGCTGGAGTGGTGGGCGGGGCAGCGTCCATCACGTGCTCCGGGGGAGCCGCTGTGGACGCCCAGGCCTCGGGGGTTCGAACCCTTCTAGAGCCTCCTCGGGAATGACCCACGTGGCGCGGTAGCCCTCTCCCACTTTTTCGGCGCCGGGGAGACGACCACAATCACACCAACGACGGACCGTCGTAGTGGTAACGCCAAAGATGCGGGCCACGTCTCGGGTCGTAAGCATCTGACTCTCTCAGGCAGATCGAACCCAATTGTGTTTTCTTGCCTACATGTTACCGCAAGCCGTACCCGTTGTCAACGGCTCCGGCGCCGTCCGACCGGGATTCGGCCCGATTGCAGCGAACCCGTAACCTTTGCCGCGGCCGTTCGTTGCGCGCACCGCTGCGGCGCCACTATACGCGGGGTGGGCAGGGCTGTCAATGCGCGGTAACGGGCGCCACACTAAGCCCCGCCCACCCCCACAGGCGGGCGGTCTAGTGCCGTTTCACATAACAGAGCTTGACTTCTAGACCAGTGGCTCTAGACTGTCCGCATTATGACGATACGCGTACGGACCATTCGAGACGAAGAGCGCGAGACGCTGGGGCAGTGGGAGCGCGC
>JAAYZQ010000651.1 GCA_012514775.1 Anaerolineaceae bacterium | reverse complement strand
GGCGGCGAGCTGTTCCGGCTGCTGAAAGAGTCGGGCAGCGACGTCGGGCAGGCTCGCGTGGCGCCGGCCGACCTGGCCGAGCTGGTCGCCCTGGTGGAGGGCGGCAAGGTGACGGCCAACAGCGGCAAGGCCGCCCTGGCGACCATGTTTGCCACGGGCAAGGGCGCGGTCGCCGTCGTCCAGGAACAGGGCCTGGCCCAGGTATCCGACGAGGACGCGCTGGCCCGGGTGGTGGACGAGGTTCTCCTGGCCCACCCGGACGAGGTGGCCAGCTACCGCGCCGGCAAGCAGACGCTCGCCCAGTGGTTCGTCGGCCAGGTGATGCGCGCCACGCGAGGCAAGGCCAACCCGCAGGTGGTCGTGGCGCTCGTCGAGGAGAGGCTGAAGGAGTAGCCGGGCGGCCTGGTTTCCGTGGCCTGTGCTGCGAGGGCCGGTCAGACGATTCGCAATGAGGTAAGACGATGAGCGAGATCAACCCCTTCGAGATGGCGCAGGCCCAACTGGACCAGGCGGCCCGCATCATGGGCCTGGAGCCCGCCGTCCACGAGCTGCTGCGCTGGCCGCGCCGCGAGTTCCACGTCACCATGCCCGTCCGCATGGACAACGGCGCCATCAAGGTGTTCAAGGGCTTTCGCGTCCAGTACAACGACTCGCGGGGCCCCACCAAGGGCGGTCTCCGCTTTCACCCCGACGAGACCATCGACACCGTCCGCGCCCTGGCGGCCTGGATGACCTGGAAGACGGCCGTGGTGGACATCCCCCTGGGCGGCGGCAAGGGCGGCATCATCTGCAACCCCAAGGACCTGTCGGAGGGCGAGATGGAGCGCCTCAGCCGCGCCTACATCCGCGCCGTGGGCCATTACATCGGCGAAGAGACCGACGTGCCCGCCCCCGACGTCTACACCACGCCCCAGATCATGGCCTGGATGATGGATGAGTACAGCGTCATGCGCGGCTACAACGTGCCCGGGGTTATCACCGGCAAGCCCATCCCCCTGGGCGGCTCGGCGGGCCGCGGCGACGCGACGGCCCGGGGCGGCATGTGCTGCATCCGCGAGGCGGCAGGCTGCCTGGACCTCGACATGTCGGAGGCCACCGTCGCCATTCAGGGCTATGGCAACGCCGGGCAATACGCCCACAAGCTGGTGAGCGAGATGTTTGGCGCCAGGGTGGTGGCCGTGTCCGACTCGCGCGGCGGCGTCTATGCGCCCCACGGCCTGAATTTCGACGAGGTGCTGGCCTGGAAGAGCCAGGAGGGGACCGTGGCCACCTATCGCTGCTGCGCCGAGGCCAGGCCGGTCAGCAACGAGGAGATCCTGGAGCTGAACGTGGACGTCCTCGTACCCGCCGCCCTGGAGAACCAGATCGGCGAGTGGAACGCCGGCCAGGTCAAGGCCCGCATCGTGGCCGAGCTGGCCAACGGCCCCACCACGCCGGCCGCCGACCAGATCCTGTACCGGAACGGGGTGTACGTCATCCCCGACTTTTTGTGCAACGCCGGCGGGGTGACGGTGTCGTACTTTGAGCAGGTGCAGAACGCCTACGACTATTACTGGGACGAGGCCGACGTGCACCAGCGCCTCGACAAGAAGATGACGGCCGCCTTTCGCGCGGTGCACCAGGCGGCCGGGGAGCACGGGGTCAACAACCGCATGGGCGCCTACGTCGTCGCCGTGGCCCGCGTGGCCGAGGCCATGAAGCTCCGAGGCTGGGTCTAAACTCGAGCCAGGGCGGGATCAAGATCAGGTGCGTCGCACGTGCAACGCACCGGGATGTAGCCGTCGATTTCCGGCCTCCTGGCCGAGTCCTCCTTTGACATTAAAAAACGGGCGCGAGTTTCCTCGCGCCCGTGTAGCTCTCTTCTTGTAGGCTTCCGAAGCCTTCTCCGGCAAGCCGCTAGGGCAAAAAGCCCTGGGGATTGCGCCGCACGCCGTTATAGATGACCTCAAAGTGCAGGTGCGGCCCGGTGGAGCGGCCCGTGTTGCCCATGGTGCCGATCTGCTGGTTCTTGTCCACCGAGGCGCCGGCCTTGACGTGGATCTTGTCCAGGTGGGCATAGCGCGTCACGTAGCCGTTGCCGTGGTCGATGAGCACCTGGTTGCCATAGCCCCACGTGTCGCGGCCGGCCAGCAGCACGTAGCCGGTGTCAGCAGCCCGGATGGGCACCCCGATGCGGTTGGCAATGTCGATGGCCTGGTGGCCGCTCCAGTACCGCTGGCTCAGGTAACCCTGCGTTGGCCAGGCGAACTTGCCCGAGCCCGTGGGCGCTCCGGCGGGCGCCTTGCCCACCTTGGTCATGGGATAGTAGTTGCTGGCCGCGGCGATGGTCACCTTCTTGCGGCCGTCGGGCAGCATGACCTGCTGGCCGGGGGTCAGCGTGTAGGGCTCTTCCAGGGCGTTGAGCTCGCTGCCCACGATCTTTTCCACGGTCGTCTCGTAGGTCTTGGCCAGCTTTTCCACCGTGTCGCCGTTCTTCACTGTGTAATAGATGCCGTCCACGGGGGGAATCACCAGCACCTGGCCCACGCTCAACAGGTCAGGCGAGCTCTCGACCTTGGGATTGGCCCACAGGACCGTCTCGGCCTTCAGGCCATAGCCCTGGGCGATGGCCCACACGTTGTCGTTGGGCTGCACCGTATAGGTGATGACCTGCATCCGCTCGCGCTCGGTGCGCTCGGTGTGGGCGACGGGCGCGGGAAAGAGGAGCGAGGCACCGCCCGCCGTGCGGGCGACCCCCCGGTTCGTGGTCATGGTTGTGACGGTTCGGGCCCCCAGCTCGGGCGCCGGTGTGGGAGTTGGGAGGAGAAAATCCACCTCGGGCAGGCTGACCTGGGCGATGACGACCACTCCCAGGGCCAAAAAGACGACGACCAGGTGGAGGGCAAAACGCCCGAAAAGCGAGCCGTCGCGAAGCCCGGCTCCGGCGGCGGTCAGGACTCGTGATAGGTGAGGCAGGAGTTGAAGGTCCGTCAGGACGCTGCGCAACGCAGTCGCACAGTCCCCGGCAAGGTGCGCCGCCCGCGCTCCCTTTGCAGTCAAGTGCCAACCGTGGATTCGGGTCTTGATCGAAGAAACGG
>JAAYZQ010000650.1 GCA_012514775.1 Anaerolineaceae bacterium | reverse complement strand
GCGGAAGAGCGGGAGAGCAACAACTCGATTGTGCGCCTCTATGGCCCGGCGGCGAGTGTCGACGCCGGCGGCCACGCTCAGGTTCTGTGGGTATCGACAGGGGCCGGATTGAACCGCTGGGACCGGGGTGCCGGCACGTTCACCTTCTACGAGCTTGATCCCCAGTTGCCGGACCTCCTTGCCTACGCCCTCTATGAAGAGGCCGGCGGCACCCTCTGGATCGGGAGCGACATGGGGCTGTACAAGGGCGAGCCGGCGGCCGGGGGCGACATGGATTTTGCCCTCGTCCTGCCCCGCAGCGCGCCCCAGGTCGGGGCCGTAAGGGCGATCCTGCCCGACGATGAGGGCACGGATCTGTGGCTTGGCATGTACCGGGTCGGGCTGGTGCGATTCGACCCGGCGGCCGGCCAGGTCGTCCGCACCTACGAGCCTGACCCGGCCGACGCCAATAGCCTGGCCGACAACCTCATCCTGGGCCTGTTCCCCGGGCGCGACGGCAGCCTGTGGATTGCCCACATCGGGGGCTTGGATCATTTTGACCCCCGGACCGAGACCTTTCGCCACTATCGAGGCGACGCAAGCGACCCGCACGGCCTGAGCGAGGCCCGCCTACAGTGGGTCTACGAAGACGAGAGTGGCGCGGTCTGGAGCAGCACGAACGGTGGCGGCCTGCAGCGCCTCGACCCCACGACCGGCATCTGCGCGCACTACCGCGAGGCCGACGGGCTGCCCAACGACGTGGTGTACACCATCTTGCCCGAGCAAAGTGCCGGCACAACCTACCTGTGGCTGAGCACCAACAACGGCCTGTCGCGTTTCGACCCCCAGGCCGGAACGTTCAGGAACTATACCTACCTGGACGGATTGCAGAGCAACGAGTTCAACTGGCAGTCGGCGTTCCTGGCGCCTGACGGCGAGATGTTCTTCGGGGGCGTGAACGGGATCAATGCCTTTTACCCTGACCAGATCTGGGACGATCCCTACCCACCGCCGGTGTACATCACCGGCCTGTTGCTCGCGAACCGGCCCGCCGGCGTGGGCGCCGGTTTCGCGCTTCAGCGCTCGGCAGAAGGGGTGGAATCGGCCAGGCTTTCCTACCGCGATCGGGTCGTGTCGTTCGAGTTCGCCGCCCTGTACTATGCCATGCCGGAGCGGGTGCAGTACGCCTACATGCTCGACGGCTTTGACGACGACTGGATCGCCGCCGGCAACCGGCGCTTTGTCACCTACACCAACCTGCCGCCGCGCGACTATGTGTTTCGCGTCAAGGCGGCAAACGCCGACGGAGTGTGGAACGAAGCGGGCGCTTTGCTGCCCATCACCGTCGTGCCGCCCGTGTGGGCCACGTGGTGGTTCCGCGGCCTGGCCGTGCTGCTGGTCGCCGCGGCCGTCGTTGCCGGCTACCGCCTGCGGACGCGCAGCCTCGAGGGGCGAGCGCGGGCGCTGGAGCGCCAGGTTGCCGGCCGCACCAGGGAGCTGTCGGCCATCAACGCCATTGCCGGCGTGGTCAGCGCCTCCCTGGACCTGCAGCAGATCCTCGACGGGGCCCTCGACAAAACCCTCGACGTCCTGGGGCGAGAGGCGGGCGGCATCTACCTGCTGCAACCGGGCCATGCGCCCGACGCCTCGCCGGAAGGGGTGCTGAAGGTAGTGGCGCACCGGGGGATCGATGCTCCTCTCCTGGCCGCCATCGACAACCTGGCCGTCGGCGAGGGATTTTCCGGCCGGGTGTTCCAGACGGGCCAGCCCCTCCTCGTCGCCGATCTCTCGGCCGACGAGCGCCTGACCCGCAAAGCCGTCGCGCTCCAGGGCTATCGCTCCCTGGCCGTTGCGCCCCTCATCTCCAGGGGCAGGGCGCTGGGCTCGCTCTTTGTGATGACCCCCGCCAGCGCAGTTCAGGGAGAGCGAGAGCTGGAACTCCTGACCTCCATCGCCGGGCAGGTGGCGGTGGCGGTCGAAAACGCCCACCTGTTCTCGGCCGAGCAGCGCCGCGCCGAGCAGTTCCGCGTCATCGGCGAGGTGGGCCGGCACGTCACCTCGCTCCTGGAGCTTGACAGGGTCCTGGACCAGGTGGTGAGGCTGGTGCAGGGCAGTTTCGGATTCGACCACGTAGGCATCGCCTTGATTGAGAACGGCTATGCCGTCTACAAGGTGGGCGCCGGCGAGCTGTGGCAACAGCCCGGCTTTCAGTTCCAGCCCGGCAGGCTCAAGATCGGCGAGGAAGGCATCACCGGCTGGGTGGCGGCCAAGGGCAAGCCGCTCCTGGTGCCCGACGTGAGCCGGGACCCGCGCTACGTCTGGATGGAGGGCAGCCGCACCCGCTCGGAGCTGGCGGTGCCCATCGCCATCAAGGACAGGGTCATCGGCGTGCTGGACGTTCAGAGCAACCAGCTCAACGCCTTTGACCGGAGCGACCTCGTCGTCCTGCAATCGCTGGCCGACCAGGCGGCCATTGCCATCGAGAACGCACGCCTCTTTGACGCCGAGCAGCGCCGTGCCGAGCAGTTCCGCGTCCTGAGCATCGAGAACGCCCGCCTGGCCGAACAAGCCCAGAAGCTGGCGGTGATGGAAGAGCGCCAGCGCCTGGCCCGGGAGCTGCACGACGCCGTCACCCAGACCCTGTTTTCGGCCAGCCTCATTGCCGAGGCCGTGCCGGAACTGTGGGAGAGGGACCAGGAGGAGGGCCGGGCACTTCTGGCCGAGCTCCGGCAGCTCAGCCGCGGAGCCCTGGCCGAGATGCGCTCTTTGCTGCTGGAGCTGCGGCCGGCGGCCGTCGTCGAGGCCAACCTGCGGGACCTCTTGCGCCAGTTGGGGGAGGCCGTTGTGGGCCGCACCGGCAGCCAGGTCACGGTGGCCGTGGACGATCTCGACCCCTTGCCGGAAGAGGTCCACGTGGCCCTGTATCGCATCGCCCAGGAAGCGCTGAACAACGTGGTCAAACACGCCCAGGCCGGCCGGGTCGAGGTGGTGCTGCGCTGCCTCGACGCCGACGATAGAGACCCGGACCTGCTCCGGCTCGAGCTGAGTATCGCCGATAACGGCCGCGGCTTTGATCCGGCGAGCGTTCCGCCCGATCGCCTGGGGCTGGGCATTATTCGCGAGCGCGCCCAGGCCATCGGCGCCAGCCTGGAGATCGATAGCCGGCCCGGCGGTGGAACCCGGATCACGGTCGTATGGAAGGAAAGAGCCAGGGAGGAGACGTGAGCGCATTGCAGCCGATCCGCGTCCTCATTGCGGATGACCACAGCATGGTTCGCCGCGGACTGGCGACCATCCTGAAGCTCGAGCCTGACCTGCAACTGGTGGGCGAAGCGGGCAGCGGCCGGGAGGCAGTAGAAGTCTGCGGCCGTGTACAGCCCGACGTGGTGCTGATGGACCTGATCAT
>JAAYZQ010000649.1 GCA_012514775.1 Anaerolineaceae bacterium | reverse complement strand
GGCGGAGACTGCCGATTCCCCGGTCTCTTTTTGGCTCTGATCCATCCATCCTCCGTAGTGGAACTGCCACGCTCCCATCGTCCTGGCGGCCGGCGTCGCTGTGAATCCTCTCCTGGCGGCGAACTGGCGTGGGGAGCCTTTGGGGTTACGATGCGGCTCTGCCAGCCACCTGGTTGTCCCTCGGCAAGATCGGGATCGGATGACATAGCCTCCTCCGCCCTGATCCGAGGAAGCGCGAGGGCCGCCGCCACGAGGGCGACCAGCGGATAGAGCTTTTCAGTCGTCTCGATGACGTTATCGGTAATGCGGACAACAAGAGAGGCAAAGAACATCGCAAAGACGGCCAGGGCCAGGATCTGGTCGTACACATTGTGTGCGGTTCGGTACACGCCCAAGATCTCGACCAGCCACCGCCAATGCCATATGATAAACACGGTCAGGCCGATGAGCCCGGTCTGGACCAGCACGGCCAGATAGTCGTTGTGAAGCATCGAAGCCATTCGGCCAGAATACTCTTTCAACTGGTGCCTGCCAACCCCGTACCCCGCGCCGAGCCATGGTGATGTTGCCCAGTCCCTTAGAGATGCTTGCCACATCTCAATGCGCCCGGCCAGGGTACTGGAACTGTAGTTGCTGTCGCCCAGGTGCTGCAGGTCTATTTCCGAGAAACGCTCCAGGGCAGTGGGTACCAGGACGATCAATAGGACGAGAGCTATGGGCAGGATGATGAGCAGCTTGCTGCGCTTCATCAGGCCGATGACGACCGCGGTGATGGCAAAGCCTATCCATCCGGCACGTCCGTAGCTGAAGAAGAGGCCAACCGCAAACAAGCCAACGAGGCTGCCCCATAGGAGACGCCTGCGCGCCGTGTTGGCGTGAAGGAGCGGGACGAGACAGAATGCCAGGATCATGGCCAGGAACGCGCCCTGGCCCGAATGCCCGGAGCGGACGATCTGCCCGGCGCCGAGATCCATCCCGCCTCCGCGTGCCACGCTCACGAGCCCCACCACGGTGGGCTGGATTTGTGCGGCGATGACGGCCGCGATCAACCAGTTGATCTTTTTTCGGGAGTCGAGCTTGTAGACCAGCACGGCATAGATCGCCAGGGCTGTACTCAGCCTCAGCACCACGGTCAGCCCATCCATGATGTGCTCGCCTGTCCGCAGGAGCGCCAGGAGATAGATCGCCGTGAACGTCGCAAAGGGCCAAAAAGCACGCAAGCGGGAGAGATCAATCCGGCTGAGCAGAAAGTAGACGCCGGCGCCGCCGATGATGGCAACGCCGATCAAGCCATTGGGGTGGAGTGGGGTATCGCCGCCCAGGTAATTGAACTGCCCCAGCCAATTACGAAGAAGGAGCGCCAATAAGATGGCGATCTCGATTTTGGACAGCAGCAGGAAGGCAAAGACCACTCCTCCCAGGCCAAGGAACAGGTAGAGAGGGGGAACAAGGAGAACGAGGACAGCAAGCACGAGCCCTGTCAAGACAGCGAGACCGAAGAACGCCAGACTGGTGGTCCAGGTATTGTCATGCCTGCCCAGGTGAACAAGCCGGCGAGCGGCAACCGCCAGGGCGGGACCGCGCCAGTGATTTGCTCCCCCGGGCAACTCCAAATTCATGACAAGCCATCCTGATGCATGTCTAGCGTGCCAGCACCGATAGAATCACCACCGTGGTTTTGCCCGATCCCGTTTCACCGGCAACGCCGATGACTACGGGGCAGCAGGAGGCGGCTGCCCACGGTGGTGCCTGAAGCTGGCCGCTCACACTCGGCGCT
>JAAYZQ010000648.1 GCA_012514775.1 Anaerolineaceae bacterium | reverse complement strand
GACCAGGGCGAGGCCCAGGGGCGTGTTCACGTCTCGGGTGGGGGCTTGGAGCCCTGGGAACACGCCCAGAATGTTGGCAAAGGTGATAAAGATGGCCAGCGAGCCCAACAGCGGCAGGTAAGGCGCCGCGGGGCGGCCCATGATGTCAGAGACAGTGTCGCTGATGAAATCGACGATGAGCTCCAGCGCGGCCGGCCGGCGCCGACCAATGATCGCGGCGAGGGAGACCACCAGGGCCATCATGATCCAGGTCGAAACGACGGTATCGCGGATGTCGATGCCAGCCACGGTGAAAACGACGGTAGGTGAAATCCCTTCCATGGTCAGCCCCGGGCGTCGTCGGTCCGCCGGTTCCAGGCGGCCAGCAGCAGCCAACGCGTCAGAGTCAACCCGACCACGGCCAGCAGGGCCGCGACGATACCCTGTTGCAGCGCAAAGAACAACAGGATCCCGGCCACGAACAGCCGCAGCATGCCTCCACCGATGACCAGGAGTAGCGCCTGCCCGGCCTCGGTCGGCTCCAGCCGGTCAACGGTCCAGCGTTGCATCAACCCATAAAAGGTGCCCAGCACAGCGCCCGCCAAAAACCAGAATGCGTAGGTCACTTCTGTTCGCCCTTTTCCTTCAGCTTCTTTTCGGATTCCTCGTCGGCGCGATCCATCCGTCGAATAAAGCGCGCCAGGTTGTAGTAACTGACGCCGACACCCAGGACCATCAAGCCGACGGTCATGATGTAGCGGGTCTGGAGCAAGCGATCCAGGAAATAGCCGAGGAGCACGCCGCCAAATATAGGCACGGCCAGGTCCCAACCAAGCGACATGGCCAACAGGGCCTCGCGCCACAGCGAGAGCCAGCCCGATTCGTCGTTGTTGCGCCGGCTCATCGGTCCCCTGCCTCCATGTCAGGCTCGGCATAGGCATCCGGACCGGCCCGCAGGCGGGCGAGCAGCGCCCGGGCCAGGCGGTCGAACTGCTGCCCGTCGGCCAGCGAAACGCCCTCTGCCTGGTCAGCGGTCTGCGCGCCGCTGGTCAAGACGTCCACCTCCGTGGAGCGGACCTCCAGGATGCCCGGTTCGACGTGCAGGCTGTGGTCGCCGGCCTGGTCGCTGTATCGCAACGGCCCGCCGGCTGTCTCGGCGAGCAGCGGTGCGTGGCCGGGGTGGATGCCGATGCTGCCGCCGTCGGCTATGCGCACCTGGATGCTGATGACGCCGGTGGCCTCGAGGAGCGTCGCCTCCGGGGTGGAAATGCGCAGGATCATGGCCTCAGCCATTGCGCCTACCCTTGGCCACGGCCTCGTCGATGGTGCCTACCATGTAGAACGCCTGCTCGGCCAGGTCGTCGTGTTCGCCCTCGAGGATCTGGCGAAAGCCGCGCAGGGTGTCATGCAACTGCACGTAACGGCCGGGCATGCCGGTGAACTGCTCGGAAACGAAAAAGGGCTGGGTCAAAAAGCGCTGGATGCGCCGCGCGCGGAGCACCGCGTCCCGATCCTCTTCGCTCAGCTCCTCCATGCCCAGGATGGCGATGACGTCCTGCAACTCTTCGTAGCGGGCTAGCAGGGTGCGCACGCCGGTGGCAACCTCGTAGTGCTCTTTGCCCACGGCCTTGCGAGTCAGCAGCGTGCTATTGGACTGCAGGGGGTCGATGGCCGGGTAGAGGCCCTGGCTGGAAAGGCTGCGCGACAGGACGGTGGACGCGTCCAGGTGGGCAAAGGTGGCGACCACGGCGGGGTCGGTGATGTCGTCGGCAGGGACGTAGACAGCCTGGACGGAGGTGACGCTGCCACGGCTGGTGGTGCTGATCCGCTCTTGCAGTTGGCCCATCTCGCTCTCCAGGGTCGGCTGGTAGCCCACGGCGCTGGGCAGCCGGCCGAGGAGGGCCGAGACCTCGGAGCCGGCCTGGATGTAACGAAATATGTTGTCGAGAAAGAGGAGAACCGAGCGCCGCTCGTAATCGCGGAAGTATTCAGCCATGGTCAGCGCGGTCAGTGGGGTGCGCAGTCGCGCTCCGGGCGGCTCGTTCATCTGCCCAAACACCAGGACGGTGCTGTCGATGACGCCGCTCTCTTGCATTTCCAGCCACAGGTCATTTCCCTCGCGGCTGCGCTCACCCACCCCGGCAAACAGGGCGATGCCCGAGTGCTCGCGGATGGTGTGGCGCATCAGCTCGATCATGAGCAGCGTCTTGCCCACCCCGGCACCACCAAAGAGGCCGATCTTGCCGCCATGTGGGTAAGGGGTGAGCAAGTCGATGGCCTTGACGCCGGTGATAAACGGCTCCGTGACCACCTCACGCTCTCGCAGGGGCGGCGCCGAGGCGTGGATGGAGCGGCGCTCCACGTCGTCGTCCATGGGGCTTTCGTCGATGGGCTGGCCCAGAACGTTGAACACGCGCCCCAGCGTCGAGCGGCCGACAGGTACGCGGATGGGGTGGCCGGTGTCCTGCACTGCCAGGCCACGGCGCAGCCCCGAGGTGCCACTCATGGCGATGGCGCGCACCGTGTCGGGGTCCACGTGCTCCTGGACCTCCAACACGAGCTCGGTCGCTTCCTGGTCCTCAGTGCCCGGGCGCTCCAGGGTCAGCGCGTTGTAGATGCTGGGCAGGTTGCCCTCGGCAAACTCGACGTCGACCACGACGCCGGCAATCCTGACCACGATCCCTTTGTTTACCAACTCGATGCCTCTCTGTCCCCTGACTGTTCGGCCTCGGGCCGGCAGAGCTGACCCGTCTCGATCGTTGTCGCCTCGTTCAGGCCCTGATGATGCTGGGGCTGCATGGCAAACAGAATCGTTTCTCCTCAAACAAGGGCAGCAGTCCGGTCCGACGGTGGCATCGCGGACCCTTTGACAGAGAAGTGGTGTGGGGAGGAGCGCTGCCGAATCGACTGTTTGCGGTTGGGCTCGCAGCGATGCGGCTGCGCGCGTGGAGAGCACGCAAGTATCCATGACAAGTCTACCACACATGTCCCCGCACGTCAAGGTGGATTCAAACGAGCGCTGTTTCGTCCGTCATTTCCACTCACGACCAGAACGGGGCTGTGCCGGTCCACGAGTCGCGAGCACAACCAGCTCCGCAACGGCCCCTGTGGCGGCGTCCGCCCCGGCGGCTACTGTGAGGTCTATTCCGAGCGGCGGTGTGTGTGGACGCAGGCGTGGGAACGATCGCTCAAGATGAGGATCTATGCTGATCCCGAGCGCCGCTGCGTCTAGATCGCAAAAGTCTGGATCAACATATATGTCAGGATGGGTTCGCCTATCAGCACGGCCAGGCCGTGAGAAAGCATGACCGGAGTCAGGCTTCGCTTGCCGAGGAAATAGAGCCATGCCAGCAGCGCGCCATAGAAGAAACTGGCCACAAAGCTGTACAGAAAGTAGATGCCAATAATCGGCACCATCCAGATGCTATGGTAAAGAGCAAACAGCAGGCTGGAAAAGACCAGTTGCAGCCAGGAAGGAATCCTGGCTTCTCTCAGTTCACTCATCACAAACCCACGGGTTATGAAATCCTCAACACAGGCTCCGATCGGCCCAACAATGATGAGAAAAAAGCGCAGAGGATCAAACCTCAGCCACAGGCTCATAACGTCGGCATCGGGATCCAGGCCTCTCAGGTAAAATGTAGACGAATAGGCCCAGAAGATACCCGTCAGCACGCCGACGAGCACTGCATACCAGGGTGAAGGAGCAAAAAGGCCAATCCTGGTCAAACCAATTTTCTGGGTACGAATCAAAACTACAGTAACGATCAAGGCGATGCTCAGCGCGAGGAAAAAGCTCACCATTTGCCAGAATATCGCCGTATCCGTACCAAAGTTATCTACGAGGTAGTTGGGGATTATGGCAAAACAGGGCCCTACTACGAGGATCATGATCAAAGATACGATCAGAACGTTCCGCCAGTGTCTGCTCACTATCGCCTCCCCTTGTTTACTCCCTATTTCCTTTGGCAGTGCCGAGTGGTACTGGCGCTGACGCGAAAGTCGTCCCACCAGCCGCGATACACGAGGGAATCAGAGGCTGAAGGTTACAGACGATGCCGCTTCAGTATATTCCTGATCGCACATAATGTCAAGTTAAAAACATATAAATAACTGCAATGTACAAAATTGCTAAAATGGTCGTGTCTAGTCGAGCGTAGGGCTGCCCTTGAGCCCACTGCCGGTCAGCGGTACCACGATGACGTCTCCTGGCTGCGTGAGCTCGACCACCGCCGGCAGCGCAGCGACCACCGTTGCGCTCGTCGGCTCGACGTACAGGCCCTGATGAGCCAGCTCACGATGAGCTGCTTGAATCGCATCCTCCGAGACGGACAGGCACGTACCACCCGATTCTCGCACCGCCTGCAACAACCGCCGGCCGCGAACCGGGGAGGCGATGGCCAGGCCTTCGGCCAGGCTGCGGCTGGTGGGCGTAACGCCCGGTACCGTGTCGAGTCCCGCCGCAAGGGCTTCGACAAGGGGCGCCAATACCTGGGCCTGGACCCCGATCATCCTCGGCACCCGTTTCACCAGGCCGGCCGCGTGCAGCCTCTTGAAGCCCAGCCATACACCGAGCAGATGGACACCCTGCCCAACGGGCACGACGTACCAGTCGGGTGCT
>JAAYZQ010000647.1 GCA_012514775.1 Anaerolineaceae bacterium | reverse complement strand
GCCGTCGAGCAGGAGCTGAGCCAGGCCGAGATCCGCGAGCGGGTGCGCATCATCGAGGACACCCTCAACAGCTTTGGCGTGCCGGCCAAGGTGAAGGAGGTGAACCAGGGGCCGACGGTCACCCAGTTTGGCGTGGAGCCGGGCTACATCGAAAAGCGCAACAACGAGGGCCGGGTGGCGCGGGCCAAGATCAAGGTCAGCAAGATCGCCAACCTGTCCAACGACCTGGCCCTGGCCCTGGCGGCCTCGCCCATCCGCATCGAGGCGCCGGTGCCCGGGCGCGACATTGTCGGGATCGAGGTGCCCAACTCCGAGGTCTCGCTGGTGGCCCTGCGCACGGTGCTGGAGAGCGACAGCTTTCGCTCCATCAAGGGGCCGCTGCCCATCGCCCTGGGGCAGGACGTGGCGGGCAACGCCATCGCCACCGACCTGACGTCCATGCCCCACCTGCTCATCGCCGGCGCCACCGGCTCGGGCAAGAGCGTGTGCGTCAACGCCATCATCGCCTCGCTGCTGTGCAACCGCACGCCCGACGAGGTGCAGTTCATCATGATCGACCCGAAGATGGTGGAGCTGACGTCGTACAACGGCATCCCCCACCTGCGGGCGCCCGTGGTCATCGAGCTGGAGCGGGTGGTGGGCGTCCTGAACTGGGCCACGCGCGAGATGGACAGCCGCTACAAGATGTTTAACCGGGCGCGGGCCAGGAACATCGAGGCCTACAACCAGGCACTGCTGGCCAAGGGCGAAAAGCCCCTGCCCTACGTGGTGGTGGTCATCGACGAGCTGGCGGACCTGATGATGGTGGCGCCCGACGAGGTGGAGCGGTCCATCTGTCGCATCGCGCAGATGGCCCGGGCCACGGGCATCCACCTGGTCATTGCCACGCAGCGGCCCAGCGTGGACGTGGTGACGGGCCTCATCAAGGCCAACTTCCCGGCCCGCATCAGCTTTGCGGTGACGAGCCAGGTGGACTCGCGGGTCATCATCGACTCGGTGGGGGCCGACAAGCTGCTGGGTCGGGGCGACATGCTGTTCATGGCCCCCGACTCGAGCAAGCTCCAGCGTCTCCAGGGCTGCTACGTGTCGGACAAGGAGCTGTCGGCCCTGGTGCGCTACTGGAAGGGCGTGCGCGGCACCCAGGAGGCGGTGCAGCCCGAGGCGGTGGTGCAGCAGCGGATGTGGGACGAGATCGAGGCCAGCCAGGCGCAGGCCGCCGGCGAGGACGAGCTGCTGCCCAAGGCCATCGCCCTGGTCCAGGAGCAAGACCGGGCGTCCATCTCGATGCTCCAGCGCCGGCTGCGCATCGGCTACTCGCGGGCGGCGCGCCTCATCGAGACGATGGAGAAAAAGGGCATCGTCGGCCCCTCGCCCACCGGCGGCGGGTCGCGGCAGGTGCGCGAGGACACCGAAGCGGAGCACTGGCAGGAACAGAACCTGCCGCCCCTGTGACGCTGCCGGGGGTTTCGAGCTTGTGCCGATGGGTCGGGGTTGCCAGACCCCGGCCTTTTGGCTGCCGTTGCTGGCTCGCGCCGGGAGCGCCGAGCGCCAGCTCGGCAAGTTGCGCGTAGAGGGAAAAGCCGAGCCGGCGCTCGGCGATCCCAGCAGTATCGCACCAGCTCGGCAGGTTGCCGGCAGAGAGAAAAGCCGAGCCGGCGCTCGGCGATCCCAGCAGGGCCGGCTTTGCAACACACTACACAATTGGCGGTTGGGCTTGCTTATCCGTACGAGTTGGGGTATAATGGCGTTGTTGGCCCGAAAGCCATTAAGCG
>JAAYZQ010000098.1 GCA_012514775.1 Anaerolineaceae bacterium | reverse complement strand
TGACGGCCATGCTCGGCCCGACGCTGCCCGGCCTGGCGGAGCAGACGCACACCAGGGTCGAAGGAATCAGCTTTCTGTTCATGGCCCACTCCGTGGGCTATCTCATCGGGTCCTTTTTCGGGGGGCGCCTGTACGATCGCGTGGCGGGACACCCGGTCATGGCCGGCACAATGGCGTTGATGATCGTCACCCTGGCCGTCATGCCTGCCATCCCCGTACTGTGGCTGCTGGCTGCCGCCTGGCTTCTCGTGGGGCTGGGTGGGGGCGCCATCGACGTCGGAGGAAACACCCTCCTGGTCTGGATCCACGGCAGCCGCGTGGGGCCCTACATGAACGCCATGCACTTCTTTTTTGGCGTCGGTTCCTTCCTGGCGCCGCTCCTCGTGGCCCAGGCGCTGATCTGGAGCGGAGGCATCCGCTGGACCTACTGGACCCTGGCGGTCCTTTTGATCCCCGTCGCCGTCTGGCTCGCACGCCAGCCCAGTCCCGCCGCCGTGCACGAACGAGCGGCGACGCCCGGCGGCGAGCCTGCGATCCTCGACACACCGCGGCGCCAGGGGATCACGGTCGTCCTCATTGCCCTGCTCCTGGCGCTCTACGTGGGCGCCGAGGTGGCTTTTGGCGGCTGGATCTACAGCTACGCCCTGGCCCAGGGCCTGGGCAGCGCGGCGAGCGCCGCCTACCTGACCTCTGCGTTCTGGGGAGGGCTCACTTTCGGTCGTTTGCTGGCCCTTCCCGTGGCGGCGCGGGTGCGGCCCCGCTGGATCATCCTCGTCGACCTCCTGGGCTGCATCCTGTCTCTCGCAGTCTTGCTGATCTGGTCCGGCTCGGTGGTCGCCCTGTGGGTTGGTTCCCTGGGCCTCGGCATCTCCATGGCGTCGGTCTTTCCCGCGGCCATCACCCTGGCCGAAAGGCGCGTGCGCATCACCGGGCAGGTCACGGCCTGGTTCCTGGTGGGTGCCAGCATCGGGGGCATGCTCCTGCCCTGGATGATCGGCCAGCTTTTCGAGTCGGTGGGCCGGCGGTGACCATGACCGCCATCCTGGCCGACCTGGTTCTGGCCCTGGGTGTGTTTGGCGCGCTGATGGCCACCTCCAGGCGAGGAGCCTGAGGCGACCATCTCCCGGGCGCGCCTCAGCGGGTGATCGTCACCTTCTGGAGTCCTACGGGCCGATCCGGATCGTGGCCCTTGGCCAGGGCCAGGTGCAGGGCAAAGAGCTGGCCCGGCACCACGGCTACCAGGGGCGAAACCCACTCGGGCAGGCCCTCGGGCAGCGGCAGGGGTGTCACGGCTTCGGCCAGCAACTCCTCCCGGTCCGAGATGACCAGCAGCTCGGCGCCCCGCGCCTTGAGCTCGACGCCAAAGGCGTGCATGGTCGGGAACATGGCCCCGGAAGGCGCCACCAGCAGCGCGGGAAAGCCGCCGCCGACGACGGCGATGGGACCATGCATAAAGTCGGCCGACGAGTACGACTCGGCGATGAGATAGTTCAGCTCCTTCATCTTGAGGGCGATCTCGAAGGCGGTGGCATAGTTGTAGCCCCTGCCCAGGACGACGCAGGTCTCCATATAGCGATACCGCTCCACGGAGTTGGCCACCTCTTCCTCCATGCCCAGGATGCGCTCCACCAGGCGCGGCGCTTGCCGCAGGGACTCCAGCCGCTCGCGGTCGTCGGCCAGGGCGCACGACAGGAGCGCCAGGGCCGCCAGTTGGGCCAGGTAGGTCTTGGTGGCGGCCACCGCCCGCTCCTCGCCGGCGTGCAGGAGCAGCAGGTGGTCACCCTGGGCGGCCAGGGGCGAGCCCGGATCGTTGGTGATGGCCAGCGTGGGCGCCCCCTGGCGCCGGGCCTCGGCCAGGACGGCAACAATGTCGGGCGACTGGCCCGATTGGGATATGCCGGCCACCAGGGAGCGATCCAGGCGCGGCGGCTGCCGGTAGACGCTGTACAGCGAGGGCGTGGCCAGGCCCACCGGCAGGCGGTTGTGGGCGCCCAGGAGATATTGCCCATAGCGGGCGGCATTGTCCGACGTGCCCCGCGCGGCTATGACCACGTGGCAGATCTCTCGTTCTCTCAGCGTCGTGGCAATCTCCCACGCCCGGTCGCTTTCCTCGGCGAGCAGAGTGTCCAGGACGTCAGGCTGCTGGTAGATCTCGGTCTGCAAAAGAGACATGGTGCGTGTTCTGCTCCCTCCCCCGGCTCTTCTGGTGGGCATTATACCACCGGGGGAGGGAAAAGGCAATCGGGCTTGAACTTGGCAGTTGACAAGCCCCTCGTTCCGTGATATTTTGAGGGCAGGCAGGCCCGTACCTGCTGGGATGGCAAAGGAGGGAACGACATGCTGCTGGCCGGTGACGTGGGCGGAACCAAGACCAACCTGGCCCTATATTCGACGGACGGTGACCTGGTGCCAGAGGTGCAAAAGACCTTTGCCAGCGCCAGCTATCCCAGCCTGGAGGCGGTGGCGAAAGAGTTTCTGGTCGAGACCGGCGCCACCGTGGAGCGGGCCGTCGTCGGCGTGGCCGGGCCGGTGGTGGAGGGCAAGTGCGCCGCCACCAACCTGCCCTGGACCATGAATGAGGAGGTCCTCAAGCGAGAGCTGGGGCTGGTGGAGGCCAGGCTGCTCAACGACCTGGAGGCCACTGCCTATGGCGTTCCCCACCTGGAGGCCGAGGACCTCTTTGTCCTCAACGACGCGCCCGCCCGCAGCGGCACCAAGGCCGTCATCGCCCCCGGCACCGGCCTGGGCGAGGCCATCCTGTTCTTCAAGGACGGCCGCTACCACGTCTTGCCTTCGGAGGGCGGCCACGTCGATTTCGGGCCCAACAGCCTGTTCGAGATCGAGCTCTTGCGTTATCTCATGGGCAAGTTTGCCCACGTCAGCTACGAGCGGGTCTGCTCGGGTCTGGGCCTGCCGTTCATCTACGAGTATCTGCGCGACAATCGCTACGCGCCCGAGGTGCCCGGCGTGGCCCAGGCCCTCCGCGAAGCCGAGGACTCCACCCCCGTCCTCGTCCGGGCGGCCATGAGCGGAGAGTGCGAGCTGTGTATCGCCGCCCTCAACACCTTTGTCTCCGTCCTGGGCGCCGAGGCCGGCAACCTGGCCCTCAAGGTCATGGCCACGGGCGGCATCTATGTCGGGGGCGGGATCCCTCCCCGCATCCTGCCCAAGCTGCGCGACGGCACGTTCATGGCCGCCTTTGTGAACAAGGGGCGCTTTGCCGACACCCTGTCCCACGTCCCGGTGTACGTCGTGCTGAACCCCAAGACGGCCTTGTTGGGCGCGGCATGGTACGGGTTCGACCTGTATTAGGGTTTCAGGAAGATCTACAGGAGGGCTGCGATGTTTGACTTTACCGGTCGCGTGGTCGTGGTCGCCGGCGCCGCGGGCAACCTCGGCGAGGCGGTGGCCCGGGCCTTTGACGATGCGGGTGCCCGCCTGGTCCTGCTGGACCGCGGCTCCGACCGGCTGGCGGCCCTCTACCCCGAATGGGCGCGGGCCGGCCACCACCTGCTCCTTCCCCGGGTAGACGCGGCCGACGAATCGTCGGTGGCCGCCGCCGTGGGCACCACCCTGGAGCGCCTGGGGCGCATCGACGTCCTGGCCAACACCGTCGGCGGCTGGCGCGGAGGTGCGCTCACCGACGATGCGGCGCTGCAGACCTGGGACCTGCTGCACGACCTCAATGCCCTCACGGCCCTCATCCTGAGCCGGGCAGTGGCCCCCGCCATGCTGGAGCAGGGCGAGGGCAAGATGGTGCACACCGCGGCCCGCGCTGCCCTGGCAGGCAGCGCCCGATCGGCGGCCTACAGCGCGTCCAAGGCGGCGGTTGTGCGCCTGGTGGAGGGCCTGGCGGCCTAGCTGGGGCCGAAGGGGATCAACGTCAACTGCGTGCTCCCCGGCACCATCGACACCCCCCAGAATCGGGCCGCCATGCCCAAGGCCGATCCCGGTCGATGGGTGCCGCCCGGCGCCATCGCCCAGGTCTTTCTGTTCCTGGCCTCCGAGGCGGCGCGGCCCATCAACGGCGCGGCCATTCCGCTTTACGGGCAGAGTTGAGCGGTGCTTGCTGACTTTTTGGATGAACCGGCGCTTTCTGACAATAACCGCAGTGAGCCTCCCTTTGTTGACAGTCGCTCACTTCTGTGCTAGAATTCACATCCAGGCAGGAGCCAAACCTTACTCCCGCGTGGTGGAGTTATATTGACGGTGTTAGAGACAAGTTTCCTGGACAATGCCTATCTACTCTATTTTGTAAATGGGCTGGCCTATTTTGTCATGGGCCTGACCATCTCCTTGGAGTTGCGTCGCGCCCAATTTCTGCGCATCACCGACAAACTGTGGCTGCTTTCGGTCCACGCGTTCCTGTCCAGTATCGGCAATTGGCTGGAAATGATCTTCCGCATGCCCGGCGGCGCGGGGGTCCTCAGGGGCCAGCCGCTGGTGCAGGCGGGGGTGCTGGGCCTATTCGTGGTGAGCTCTCTATTCCTTATCGCCTTTGGCTTGCAGGCCCTCGGCGTCAGCAGGTCCAATTGGCAGCGCCGCCAGTGGTTCCTGGCCTTCTTTGCCCTGGCCTATCTCGGCGTTCTGGCTGCCATCCTGGTGGGCCCGGCAGCACGCAACGGTGACTGGCTGCCCCAGGCCGAGACCTGGGCGCGGATCATGCTCTACCTTCCCGGGCTGGCCCTCTCTGGCCTCGCCGTGTGGCTGCAGCGGTCACACGCCGGGCTGCAGGAGGCGAACCGCGATCTCGGCGGCGCGGCGATTTCCTTCTGGCTCAAGTCCCTCGTTTCCGGCGGCGTTGCCCTGCCCATCCTGGGCTCCATCAGCTCGCTGCCCTTGTTCCTCGGGGCCACCGTCCAGGCGCTGCGAACCCTCACCACGGTGGGCATCACGGTCTTTCTGGTACGGGTTCTCCATACCTCCGAAGGCGAGCGGCAACGGCAGATGAGCCTGGCGTCCCAGGCGCGCCTCGAGGAGCAGGAAAGGGCGCTCCAGGTACAACGCCAGACCTGCGAGGAAATTCAGCTATGGAGCGCGTCGCTGGCCGACGTCGTCCATAGGATCTCGTCGGCCATCAGCCAGCCCCTGGAGATCGAGGAGATGATGCACCTGGTCTTGCGCGAGACACTGCGCATCGCCGGCTTGCAGCGCGGTATCGCCATGCTCCTCGACGAGGAGAAGCAACTCCTGGTGCAGGTGGCCCACCTGGGCGTCCCCGAGTGGTTTAGCCAGGCACTGACAACGGTGCGAGTTGGGGACGGCCTGGCCGGCTGGGTTGCGAAAACGGGTGAGGTCCTCATCGTCGAGGACGTGGCCAACGATTCCCGGCCCTTTGTGCCCAGGACCACTGACGTGGTCCAGTTCTATGCCGGGATTCCGCTGCAAGCGGGGGGGCGGGTCCTGGGTGTCATGAACCTGGCCCACAGCCAGCCGCACCACCTGACTCCACAGCAGATTGCGCTGCTGACGTCGGCCGGCCATCAACTGGGGGTTGCCATCAACGCTGCCCGGCTCAGCGACCAGTTGCGGGGCATGGTCGCACTTGAGGAGCGAGCTCGCCTGTCTCGCGAGCTGCACGACAACCTGCTCCAGGTGTTGGCCTACGTGCACCTCAAGAGCCAATTGGCGGAGCGGCTACTCGGCCAATACCGGCTCCTCGAGGTGAAGGAGGAGCTGAGAGAGATGGAACAGATCTCCTCCAGGGCCTATGACGACGTTCGCGATTCCATCGCCGGGCTGCGCGTAACCATCTCTGCGGAGGGAGGGCTGCTGGCCGCCCTGGAGGAGCACACGCGGCACTTTGAGGAGCGCAGCGAGATTGCGGTCACCATGGATACCGCCGCCTGGCACGTTCCCTCCCTGTCCCGCGATACGGAAGTTCAGTTGCTGCGTATCGTGCAAGAAGCGCTGACGAACGTGCGGCGACATTCCGGGCAAGCGCTGTTGAAGTCATCCTCACCTCCGGGGATCACTCTGCTTCCATCGTGGTGCGCGACGACGGCCGCGGCTTTGACCCGAAAAAGGTTAAGCGTGAGGGCCAGCAGCACCTCGGGCTGCAGACGATGCGCGAGCGCGCCGAAAGCATTGGCGGAACGCTCGACATTCACAGCGAACCTGGCCAGGGCACCGAGATTCGGCTGTCCCTGCCCTTGAAACGTGAGAAAGGTTTGACATGACCAGGCTCAAGGTTCTCCTGGTAGACGACCACCTTTTGTTCCGAAAGGGATTGGCCTCGCTGCTGTCCTATCGGGATGACTTTCAGATCGTGGGCGAGGCGAGCGATGGCCTGGAAGCCATAAAGAAGGCGCAAGAAGCCGAGCCCGATATTATCCTGATGGACGTGCACATGCCCAACTGCGATGGGCTGCAGGCCGTGCGGGCCATCCGACCCAAGCTGCCGCGCACGTCCATTATCATGCTTACCGCCGACGAGCAGGACGAGACGCTGTTCGAGGCCATCAAGAGCGGGGCTCGCGGTTACCTTCTGAAAAAGCTCGACCCCGACAACTTTTACGACATGCTGACCAGGGTGGCTGCGGGAGATGCCGCGCTGTCCATGCCGATGATGGCCAAGATCCTGGCCGAGTTTCAACGCCCGGGTGCCCCCGTTCCCGAGGAACCCCAGCGAGACGAGTTGACGGCCCGGGAGCTGGAAGTGCTGGTCCAGGTGACTACCGGGGCCACCAACAAGGAAATCGCCGATACGCTGGGCATCACCGAGAACACGGTCAAGAAGCATCTGCAGAGCATCCTCGACAAGCTACACATGCAGAACCGCATCCAGGCCGCCGTCTATGCCGTGCAGGAGGGCCTGCTGCCCGAGTCGGGGGGAGCACATCACCCGGACGGGTAGTCCAAACATCGAAGCCTATGGTCCGAGTGGACCATGCGCTGCCAGGCTGTTCCTACCTGTTGGAGCCATCGCAAGATGGCTCCTTTTTTGATCCAAAATGGTCAGCCTGGGTGTTTCGCCCTGGCGTTGGCCGATATATACTGGCAGTGCAGTGCAACAAAAGAAAGGCAACGGTGCGCTCATGAAAGGTGTGAGGGTGCTCCCATCTAGAACGGGGGCCCTGACGCCTTGCCGCGTTGTGCAAGAGGCTTGAACGCGGCAGGATGGGCGTCCAGCCCGTAAAAGACAGCGCTTGCGGTCCAGTCCAGTCCATACTCTGCCTGGCGTAGGCGAATTGCCGGGCTGGGATGAAGAAAGGAGAGGAGCGTCGGTAGCGACCAGAAGATTCGATTAGCCCTGCAATGCGGTTTTGGCATTTCAAATATGAAGGAGGAGGTACTCCGTGAAAGAGGACATCGAGTTTTGGAAAAAAGACATATCCCGCCGCGTCTTCTTGAAGTGGTCTGGCGTTGCGGGTGGCACCGCCGTGGCGGGAGGCTCTTTCGTCCGCTACGCACCACAGGCCTTTGCCGAGGAAGCGGCCGCTTCTGAGAGCAAGCTGCCTTTTGGGGCCGATACGGTTGTACCGGTCAAGTGTGGCTGCGGTGATGTGTGCGGGCTCTATCACATGGGAAACGCCTATGTAAAAGATGGCGTGATCGTCTACTACGATGGCTGTGAGGAAGCAGAGAACAAGGGTGGGCTCTGCTCGCGCGGTATTTCGGCCATGCAGGTTATCTACCACCCTGACCGAGTCAAGTACCCCATGAAGCGCATCAACGAGAAGGGGGTAGAGGGCAGGTTCCAACGCATTTCTTGGGACGAAGCCTATGACCTGTTGGCGCAAAAGATGGTCGATGCCATCAACGAAGAAGGGCCCCACACGGTAGGCTTTGACGGTGGCCATGCCATGTCCTTTACGACGGAGGCAATGGCCACCCGCCTGCAGAGTATGTTTGGCTTTGACGCCGCCGGCGGCGCTCATGGCTGCTGGGCCAACCTTGCGTTTGGACCCTGGTTCACCTTGGGCGACTACTATCACTTTCACGTCGAGGACTTTCACCACTCGAAGCTCATCGTGATCTGGGGGCACAACAAGGCGATCGCGATGCCGTCAGAGTGGAGCCACGGCATTATGGAAGCCAAGGAAAAGTATGGGGCCAAGCTGGTAGTTATTGACCCTCGCTTCACCGAGACGGCGGAGAAGGCCGACCTGTATCTGCCGGTTCGCCCCGGCACGGACGCAGCCCTGGCCCTGGGCATCGCCAACGTGATCATCACCGAGGGCTTGTACGACAAGGAGTTCGTGGCCAAGTATACGGTGGGCTTTGAAGAATACAAGGAATTGGCGCTTCAGTACACGCCAGAAAAAGTGGAAGAGATCACCTGGTGTCCCGCGGACAGGATCCGGCAGTTGGCGCGCTGGTATGCGACCATCAAGCCCGCTGTGCTCGAGTTCGGCCGCGGCGGCAACTATGTATCCGGTAACGCCGGGTGGCTCTGTTCCCGGGGTGCGACGTGCTTGATGGGCCTCACCGGCCAGGTCGGAGTCCGTGGCTCGGGATACAGCGTGGAGATCTCTGTCTACAGCCCAAGTGGAACCGGCTTCTGGATCTGGACCCCGAGGGGTTCCTACGCGTGGCAGGGCGACCCCCTCGTGAAGCGCACGGAACCGAAACCGTCTGGCAAGTGGGGCCAGGGCGAGGTTCTCTATGATCGTAAACCGTACGGCTACCGGGTCCTCTACGCCAGGACCGATCTTGCCGGCAAGAACCAGGAAACCGATCGACTGGCCGAGTCCTTTATGCAGATCCCGTTCTTTGTGACGGAACAGCGGTTCATCAACTACACCGCCTCGCAATTCGCCGA
>JAAYZQ010000646.1 GCA_012514775.1 Anaerolineaceae bacterium | reverse complement strand
GCCATCATCGGGGCCAACCTGCACATCATCGCCTGCATGCGGGCCAAGATGGACTACGCGCAGGACAAGGACGAGCGGGGCCGCACGCAGATCACCAAGGTCGGCCTCGCCCCGGTCCAGCGCGAGGGCATGGAGTACGAGTTTGACGTTGTGGGCGACATGACGGTCGCGCACGCCCTCTCGATCTCCAAGACCCGCTGCGCCGAACTGACCGACCAGCTTTTCGTCAAGCCGGGCCGGGACTTTGCCCGCATCCTCTGGAACTGGACGCAGTCGGGCGTGACCCGCGAGCAGTATGCCGCCCAGACCACCACTGCTACGCCCGTAGCAATCCCGCCCCCAACCGCACCAGTGATGGTGCCAGCCTCTAAACAGGCGCAGGTCGCCCCGGCCACCGAGCCGGTCGCCGCCGGACGCCGTGAACCGCCGCCCTGGGAACAGCCCAACCCGGCGGATGAACTCCCAGAATGGATGGGACCCCCAACCACCGCCCCGGCCCTGGTCGGCGACGGGAACGGGACCACGCACGTCGTCATCGAGGATCGAGCGCAGTTCGAGGATCACATCGCCGGGATACTGGCGCAGCAAGGTGCCCCGGCAGTCCCAACCGGGCCAGGGGACCTACCACCCACCCCCAGCAGCCGGTCGGGCAACGGGGGCAACGGGACGGCCAAGACCGGCAACGGCGGGTCGGCTTCAATGGCCTCCGAAGTGACCGCCGTCTTCCCCGGCCTGTGCGCCAAGATGGTCGCCGACGAGCCGTACTACCGCAACGCCCAGGGTGGCGCGGACATGTTCCGCATCCTGCGGGCGGCCAAGGCCGAGGGCTTCGCAGTCGTCAACACGGCCAACATGGTCGACGTGATTGCCAAACTCACCGCGCGGGGCCTGCGCCACGCCCAGGAGGAGGCGGCCAAGGCCGCCAAGAAACAGGAGGGGACCGATGCCGGGCATTGAGGCACCCGTCAGGGTAACGCAACCATCCGCGGCCTTCCTGGCCGCCATCCTGGAGGCTTATGAGGCGCTGTCCCGCCAGGGGATCAACCCGATCACCCCGGACCGGCTCTGGGAACGGATGCAGACTGCCGCCTGGGCCGAGGGCACGCTGGCCGACCTGCTGGCCTGGGATGGGTCGCCGGGCAAGGGGGCCAAGTCCTACGCCGGGTTGATCGAGCGCCTGATCGAGCAGGGTCGCTGCAGCTACCTGCAGATGGTGGCTGCACCCGGCGGGCTGCGCCAGGTCGGCGAGGAGATCCCGTTCTAACCGCCCGGCGGGCCGACTGGCAGGGAGGCGGCGATGAACCCCACGACGGTGGAGGAGCTCAAACGGCTGGACCGGAGCGCCTGGCATGCGCTGCTGGAGTCGCTCAAGGCCAGGCATCCCATCGAGCAGGTGGTTACGGAGACCGGGCCGGAGTTCCGGCTGGCCCGGTCGGGCCACGAACTGCGGGGCGTGACCCACGACTCGCTCGTGGTGACGCCGAGCAAGGGCCTGTACCAGTGGCATTCCCGCCGCGAGGCGGGGGACATCTTCAACTGGCTGATGCACCGCCACCACGTCGACATGCTCGAGGCGGTGGCGCTGCTGGCCAGCGGGACGGTGGGCGGCGCATCGACCCCACCATCCTGGGCCAACCGCCCGGCCCCGGAGGAAACGCCGCCGCTGCCGCAGGACCTGCACCTGCGCTATCACCGCCGCCTGGACGACGCCGCCCGTGCGTGGTGGCACAGCCAGGGCATGAGCGACCAGGGCATCGCCCGCTTCCTGCTCGGCGTGTGCGACGATCACGGCGACTATGGCCGGGCCTACACGATCCCGATCATCGAGGCCGGACGGCTGGTCAACCTGCGCCTGCGGCTGGCGGAACCCCGATCCAGGGGCGACAAATACCGCCCGTGGGACCGGGGCCGGGGCACGCAGCTTTTCAACGCCGATATCCTGACGCCCGAATTGGGGGCCGTCGTGATCACGGCAGGCGAGAAGAAGGTGATGGTCCTGTGGGAATACGGCATCAGCGCCGTGTCGCCTACGGGCGGCTGCAGCAACTGGAAACCGGAATGGTCCACCCGCCTGCAGTTCTGCCGGAAGGTGTACGTGTGCTTTGACCCGACCGAACAGGCCGCAGCCTGGAAGCTGGCCGCCGAGATCGGCGAGCGGGCGTTCGTGGCCAGCCTGCCGGACAAGCCGGACGACTTTATCTTGACCGCCGG
>JAAYZQ010000645.1 GCA_012514775.1 Anaerolineaceae bacterium | reverse complement strand
TCCAGCCACTCTTCCACGCCCGGGGCCCACACCTCCAGATCGTATTTCTTGGCCGCCTGGAAGCCCAGGTCGCCGGTGCACATCTGGATGAGGCGATAGGGAATGCCTAGCCCCTGGCAGATGGCCTCGGCGTCGCCCACCATCGATTCCAGCTCGTCGTAAGAGGTCTCGGGCGTCGTCAGCTTGTACATCTCGACCTTGTCGAACTGGTGGCCGCGCTTCATGCCCCGCACATCCCGCCCGGCCGACATCTTTTCCCGGCGAAAACAGGGGGTGTAGGCCACGTAGTGCAGGGGCAGGGCCTCGGCCGGCAGGATCTCGTCCCGGTGCAGGTTGGTCATGGGGATCTCGGCCGTGCCGATGAACCAGAAATCCTCCTCGGCGTCGTGGTAGATGTTCTCCTCGAACTTGGGCAGTTGCGCGGCGCCCACCATCATCTCCCGCCGCACCATGTACGGCGGATAGATCTCGGTGTAGCCCTGCTCGCGGTGCACGTCCAGCATCCAGGCGATGAGGGCCCGCTGGAGCCGGGCGCCCATGCCCCGCAGGACGTAAAAGCGGGTGCCCGACAGCTTGACCCCGCGCTCAAAATCCAGGATGTCGAGGGCCGGACCCAGGTCCCAGTGGGGGACCGGCTCAAAGTCAAAGGTGCGGGGCTCGCCCTCCATGCGCACGATCATGTTCGCGCTGTCGTCGGGGCCGACGGGCACGCTGGCATGGGGCAGGTTGGGCACCCACAGCATGGCCTCGTCCAGCTCGGCCTCCACGCCCTTGAGATCGTCTTCCAGGGCCTTGATCCGGTCGCCTACCAGGCGCATGGCCCCAATGCGCGACTGGCGCTCGTCGGGATCCTTGGCGCGGCTGATCTCCTTGGACGCGGCGTTCCGCTCGGCTCGCAACGCCTCCACCTCGGTCAGCAATTCGCGGCGCCGGGCATCCAGCGCCAGGATCTGGTCGATGGGGGCCTCGGTATTCAGCGCCACCATGGCGGCCTTGATCTGTTCCGGGTTTTCGCGAATCAGGTTGATGTCGATCATCTCTTGACCTCGTGCCGGGTTGCATCTCTGGCGTGACTTGACGCCCGTCCCCGGGCTGCCCGCTACTATAGCACACTGGCGTCCAATTGTCAATTGAAATTTGGCAAGCACCGGGCCGGATGGTATACTCCTGTCTCCGAGACAGCACAGTTGTAACGGGCTTGAATCGGGCCCACGGCCATTGTCAGCCCAAAGCTGCATCACACTCAGGGCCTTTGCCGAGCGGCTGTCGTTCGTGCCGGCTCTGCGCCACACTCAAGGAGCTGGAGGTATGCGAAAGCGCGTTCCTGACGCGGGATTGTCACTTGTCGTTGCCGTTGTTCTGTTGCTCATTACCATGCCGGCAGGCTCGCTGGCCTCGCCGCCTGCGGCGCAGGAATCGCAGGGTCTCTTTGTCCCCGTGCCAGCTCCCCAGGGCGAGGCCCCGGAGATTGCCGCCCAGCCGGCCGTGATCCGCTCCCGCCTCGTCGAGGTCGACCTGTCCCTCCTGGCTGGCAGCAGCCCGCGGCGCCTGGCCCTCAACCTCTTTGACGACGTCGTCCTCGACGTCGACCTCCAGGAGGCGGAGCCGCTGCCCGATGCCGGGCAGGCGTGGCGCGGCCGGATCGAGGGCGAGGAGCTCAGTCAGGTGGTCCTCGTGCGCCGCGGCGATCTCCTGGCCGGCGATGTCTTTTTGCCCGGCGCCGTGTACCGCGTGCGCTCGACTGGCGGCGGACTGCACGCCGTCTCCCAGATAGATCAGTCGGCCCTGCCCCCCGAGATGGAGCCGGTGCCGGTGCCTGTGCCGCCCGCCCCGGTGGACCAGCCACACGACGTGACAGCCCAGGCGCCGGCCGACGACGGCTCCATCATTGACGTCCTGGTGGTTTACACGCCGGCGGCACGCCAGGCGGCGGGTAGCACGGCGGCCATGCTGGCCGAGATAGACCTGGCGGTGGCCGACGCCAACGTGTCCTATGAGAACAGCCTGGTCAGCCAGCGGCTGCACCTGGTGCGCGCCGTCGAAGTGAGCTACGTGGAATCGGGCAGCGTCTCGGGCAGCCCGGGTGACTTGCAGTATCTGCAGGGAAGCTCCGACCCCTATCTCAACAACGTCCACAGCCTGCGCGACAGCTATGGCGCCGACGCCGTGGTGCTCATCGTCCACTATCCATCGCCGGTTTACTGTGGTGTGGCCTATCAACTGGCAGAGAACGTCGAGGCGGGATTTGCGCCCTATGCCTTTGCCGTCGTGGAGCTGACCTGCGCGACGAGCAACCTCACCTTTGGCCACGAGCTGGGCCACAATATGGGGGCCAATCACGATTGGTTTGTGAACGTGAGCCTGGACCGTCACAGTTACAGCCACGGCTACTTTAACACCCAGGACCGCTGGCGCACGATGATGAGCTACAACGACGTCTG
>JAAYZQ010000097.1 GCA_012514775.1 Anaerolineaceae bacterium | reverse complement strand
CCTCTGGCCGGCCGCCGCTGCCCTCGGCAGTGGTCGTCTGGGCGGCCGGCGTCGCGGCGTCGCCCCTCGTCCAGGATCTGCCCCTGGAGAAGGACCGCATGGGCCGCGTCGTCGTCGGGAGCGACCTGGCGGTGCCAGGGCGGCCGGGCGTCTATATCATGGGAGACGCCGCCCACGCCCGACATCCCGAGACAGACGAGGTGTACCCGCCTACGGCACAGGTGGCCTATAGGCAGGCGCCAACGGTTGCGGCCAACATTGCCGCCGACCTGAACGGGGGCGAGCACAGGCAGTTCGACTTTACATATATTGGTGACCTGGTGTCGCTGGGCAAGGGTTCCGGAGTGGCTAACCCCTATGGTTTAAGGCTGCGGGGATTGCCGGCGTGGCTTATGTGGAAGTTCTACTATCTGCTGGGCCTGGTGGGCTGGCAGAACCGCCTGCGCGTGGCCCTTAACTGGATCCTGGCCCTGCTTTTCCCAAAGAGCAGCGCGCTATCCTACGAGTGCTTCCAGGATTGTGACGAGGGCGAGGCGGCAGCCGGCTCGGGGAGAGTGGTCGACCCGGTTGCAGGGTCGGCGTCGGAACGGGCCTTCAGGAGCCGGCGACTCTAGGACGAGTACCCCAGGCAGGAGTCGAACCTGCGACACATGGTTTAGGAAACCACTGCTCTATCCTCTGAGCTACTGGGGCATGTGGGAGTAGTATAGCACAGGACGGCCCGTCTCACAAAATGCGGTGTCGGTTTTGGTGCGGCCTTTCCTCACCTCGGCTCTCTCCCCACCGGAGAGGGCCTGTCGCCTGTCAGTCCGTCGAGGTGGTGCGTGTCGTTGAGCAAGGTTACCGCCGGCCCGCGCCGCTGAAATTCCAGGATGCTCAACGAGCTATTGCTCAGGCGAAAGGGCTGCGGCCGGCGTGGCGGTAGGTTCAGGGCACAGCAGATCAGCATCGACAGCGTGCCACCGTGCGATATCAAGCCCACCACCTCATCGTCCTGGTAGCGCCCGCGCAGATCATCCATCAGGGATGATACGCGCCGCTGGAAGACGTCCAGGCCCTCCTCGCCTGGAAAGCCCACGGGCCCGCTGCCCTGCAACTGCTGCCAGACCTCCGGAAACAGCCTCTCGACGTCAGTCCACACCACGCCGCTGAGCCGCCCGATGTCGTACTCCAGCAGCCGCTCGTCCCACGTGACTGGCAACTCCAGGGCAGCCGCCACGATCCCGGCCGTCTCGGCAGCGCGCCGCAGCGGGCTGGCAACCAGGGCCGCCAGTTGCCAGCCCTCGCGCCGGAGCCGCTCGGCCAGCAGGCTGGCCTGGGCGCGGCCAAGCTCTGACAGTGAGGTATCATAGTGTCCCTGCATCCGGTGCTCGGCATTGCCCATCGATTGACCGTGACGGATCAACAATAGCTTCATGGCGCTCCTGTCCTCGTGGATTGCGTTCGCCTATAACAGGCTGATGGGGTCGACGTCCACCTGCCAGCCCAGGGGCAGCACCAGGTCCCGCAGCAGGGGCACCGGATCCCGGGCCCGGACCACGATCTGCCAGCGGCTGTGGCCTGACAGGCGGCTGTAAAAGCAGGGGGCCGGGCCCACGAGGGTCGCTGCCGTGCCCAGACGACGGATCTCGGCCGCCAGCCAGCCCCCCATGCGCTCCGCTTCCACGCGGCAGCGATGGGCGTCGGGATCGCTATAGCGCAGGGCCACGAGGCGGCTGTAGGGGGGGTAGCCCAGGTGGCGGCGATAGGCAGTCTCCTGCTGGTAGAAACGCCGGTAGTCGTGCTGCGCCGCGGCCTGGATGGCATAATGCTCGGGGTTGTAGGTCTGGACGATGACCTGCCCACCCCGGTGGCTGCGTCCCGCCCGGCCGGCAACCTGGGTGAGCAATTGAAAGGTTTGCTCCGCGGCCCGGTAATCGGGCAGGTTCAGCGCCGTGTCGGCCGAGACGACGCCCACGAGTGTGACCCGTGGCAGGTCGAGCCCCTTGGTGATCATCTGCGTGCCGACGAGCACGTCGGCACGGCCGGCGGCAAAGGCCTCCAGGAAGCGCGCGTGGTCGAGCCCACTGGCCGTGTCGCTGTCCCAGCGAAGCAGCCGGGCTTCGGGCCATGCCTGGCGCACCGCCTCTTCGACCCTCTCGGTGCCCAACCCAAAATAGCGAATGCGGCGCCCGCCGCAGGACGGGCAGGAGCGGGGCGGCGGCTGTCTCCGGTTGCAGTGGTGGCAGACCAGGCCCTCGACCGCAGGCCGTCTTGCCGCAACCTCCGGCTCGTCCTCGGGCGACGGGCCGTGATAGGCCAGGGGCAGGTCGCAGGCCGGGCAGCGGACCACCGCGCCACAGTCGCGGCAGAGGACAAAGGTGGCGCTGCCCCGGCGGTTCAGGAAAAGGATGGCCTGCTCGCCCGCCTCCAACGTGTGCCGCAGAGCCTCTGCCAGGGCGCGGGAGAAAATGCCCCGGTTGCCGGCCCGCAGCTCCTGGCGCAGGTCGACCAGGCGTACCGGGGGCAGAGGCGCCGTGCCGGCCGGCCCGTTCCCCCGGGACGGCAGAACGCGCTGCTTCAGCTCCAGCAGGCGATAGGGCGCCTGCCGTTGCCCGGGCCCTGCCCCGCCGCCCGCCCGGAAATAGGTCACCAGGTCGGGCGTGGCGCTGCCCAGCACCACTGCGGCCCCGGCAATGCGCCCCAGGGCGATGGCGGCGTCGCGGGCGTGATAGCTGGGCGCGGGAATGGGATCGTCCTGCTTGTATGACGTGTCGTGGGCTTCGTCGAGGATCACCAGTCCCAGGCGCTTGACGGGCGCAAAGAGGGCCGACCGCGGGCCGATGACCACGTCGGCCTCGCCGCAGCGCACCCGGTTCCAGGCAGCGTAGCGCTGGCCCTGGCTCAGCTCGCTGTGCAGCACCGCCACGCGCCCGGGAAAGCGCGCCTCGAAGCGCTGTACCGTCTGCGGGGTGAGGCTGATCTCGGGCACCAGGACGATGGCGCGCCGGCCGGCCGCCAGTGTCGCCTCCAGGGCCCGGAGATAGATCTCGGTCTTGCCCGAGCCCGTCACGCCGTGGAGGAGCGCCACAAACGGTTCTTCGCCGGGCCGCCGGAGGCTCAGCTTGGGGGCGATGGCCTCCCAGGCACGCTGCTGCTCGGCAGTAAGGCGGGCCGGCCGCTCCTGCCTCGGCGCCGGGCGGTCGTGCTCCTCGGCGTGCAGGCTGACGAGGCCTCTCTCGGCCAGCGAGCGCAGCGTCGGCAGGTCGGCCCCGGTCTCGGCATAGAGGCCGCCGACCCACACCCGTCCCGGCCGGCCGCGCAGGGCCCCCAGCACCGCCCGCTGCTTCTCGCCGCCCCGCAGCGCCACCACCCGGTCCAGCACCTGGGCGGGCGGCAGGGCCAGCAGCACCAAAGGCTCTTCTTGAACGCGGCAGGCCAGCCCCTTTTTCTCCAGCGCGGTGATGATGTTCGTACCGACGCCGGTCTCGCGCAGAAACGCCCGCAGCTCTGCCGTGCCGCCGCGGGCCAGGAGTGCTTCCATGGCTTTGGTCTGCAGCGGTGCCGATCCCGCGTCGGCCGGCTGTGCCCCGGCCCGGGCCGACACGACCGTTCGCCGCCGGGTCAATCGCACCCAGCCTTTCTCCGCCAGGCTCTGGACCGTTGCTGCGGTGCACCCGGCCAACTCGCAGACCTGGCTCAGCGTCAGGGGCGACCCGGCGCGGCGGGCGATCACGAGCAGCGCGTCGCCCTGCTTGGAAGGGTGGCCCAGGCGCGGCACCTCCGCCTCCAGCGTCTCGTCGTCGGCCAGGACGCGGACGTATTGCACCCGCGGTGGCGCGGGCTGGGGCGGCACCAGGCTGGGCTGCACGTCCACCAGGCCGCGATCGGCCAGGGAGGCCAGCAACCCCTCGGGATCGTCGGCCCGTATCTGGTTGAGCAGCGCGCTCTGTCGTACCCGGCCGCGGCGCCGCTGGAGCAGCCGCAGGACTTCCTCTTCTTCGGCGGTTAGCCCATCCGGCGGCTGTTGCCGCGCCGAGCGGCAGACGGTGATGAACGTGCGCTCTTCGAGGCCGGGGGGCAGCGTCAGCCGCAGGGCCCGGTTCAGCGGTGCCAGGTACTCGTAGGCAATCCAGCGGGCGAGGGCGATCTGGGCCCCGGTTACCACGGGCAGCGGATCGAGGATATTCCCCACGTCGCGGATCTCGACGTCCGGCGAGAGGCTCGGAGGCGGCTCGTCCATCAGCTCGACGATGACGCCCAGGGCGGTGCTGCCGCGTAGGGGTACCTGCACCAGGTGCCCCACGGCGGCCTCCTCTCGCAGGCCCTCGGGCAGCCGGTACGTCAGGCTTTCCGCACCGCTCCGGCCTCGCTGTGGATCGGCGCCCGGCGGTGGGCGCCGCTGGATGGGTCGGTCGACGACGACGTTCGCGTACACTACCTGTCCCGGGCTGCCTGGTAAATGGCCGCGGCCATGTAGCCGACGCAGTACTGGCCGCGCCTGCGCTCGCCGGTCACTTCGGCCGAGTTGGTATGGTACAAGATCTGCACGGCGTCGGCGCCCAGGGCGCGGGCGGCGTGCACCACCGTGAGAATCGGCAACCGGCCACACACCGTGCACTGGGGAGCCATGAGCCGGGCCGTGAGCGCCTGCACGTCCATGGCCGCCAGGGCCTCCCGCACGGCTGCGTCGCGGCGCGCCACCTGCTCATAGTCGTCGATGTGGTGCAGGTCGGAGCTGGCCACGAACAACACGTGTCCTGCCTGCCCGTCGCCGCGGGCACTGGCGATTTCGGCCAGGTGCACGGCCAGCTCCCGGGCGACTTCCGGCTCGTCGGCGCTCATGAGGATGGGAACCAGGCGAAAGGTGCCCAGCTCTCGCTGCATGAAGGGCAGTTGGATCTCGAGTGCATGCTCGGCGTCGTCCCGGATGCGGTTCAGGGGAACGCGCTCCGCAAGGGCCTCGATAAACTCCTGATCCAGGGCAACCTCTCCCAGGGGCGTAGCGTATGCATCTTCGGCGCTCGTTGCGTAATCGCCTACCCAGGCGCGGTGGCTCGGACCCAGCAGCACGACAGTCTCGACCTTCCGCCCCGCGAGCTGGCGGTAGGCATAGGCCGCTGTCTGGCCGGAGTAGGCATAGCCGGCGTGGGGCGCAATGAGCCCCAGCAGCACCCCGGGCACGGGCTGTTGCTCCACCGCCTGAAGGTAATCGTCCACGGTGCGGGCCAGGGACCGCTCGGTGCCAGGGTACCAGCTCCCGGCAATGACCGGCCGGCGAACGCTCCGTCCCGACGTGCTCATGCGCCACCTCCTCGCCCTTCCCAGGCACATCGACTCTGGGCTTCTGTATCGCGTGGCCCTATTATAGCATACTTCCCGGGGCGCGGAAAAGGCAACCCCCACCCTTGTTCCCGCTTTGACAGGAGCGCTTTTCCTGTGCTACAATCGTCAGGCCCGTTCTGCTGCCATGGTTCAAAACCGGTGCGGGAGTGATGCCGGAAAGCCTGTGCAAGCCCGGGCAATTTTTTCTCCATGGAGGAGACCGTGAACGGCGTGGAGCAAATGGCTGTCTCGCTGGCAGCCTCTCGTTCGAGATCGTTGCCCATCGTCATGGGCGTCGTTTTCTGTGCCCATGCCGTCCTGGCCTTGATCCTGGCCGCACCTTCGCTGGCAGGCCCCCTGGCCGGACCCTCGCCCGCCGAGCCCCTCGATCTCACCATGTCCAAAGATGCCTCTCCGGCCCGCGTGGCAAGCGGTGGTCTCGTCACCTACACCGTCGTTTTCACCAACAACACTGATCAAGTAAACACGCTGGATGCCACCCACAATTGCTGCGTCAGCCCCGACAAGGAGGCCGCCGATGCCCTGTTGATGTATTTGGGTGCCGGAGCCGAGGACTGGACCGACTACCGCGTCGAGACCAAGTTGCTCCTGCGCGGTGGCGTGGACAAGGAGCACAACTGGAGCGTCATCGACGGCGACCCCATCGGCCTCTGGGTGCGGGGGCAATACGAGTACGAGGAGGGGGTCACTATCCGCGCCCAATGGGTCACCGGCTACTATGTCGTCGTTGCCGGCAAACCCGACAGGGACAACCTGGTCGTGCGCCTCACCCAGATCCAGACCGTGGACGACTGTGTCGGAGACGCCTGCGAAAATCCGCAGAACCTCTACTGTTTTAACAACGTGTACGTGTTGGCCGAAACCCCGCTGTACAAGCCCTTCTATCGCGAGCAATGGTACAAATTGGCCGTAGAAGTGCGCGGCCCGAGGACTGTTGTCTGGCTGGACGATGAAAAGGTCATCGACTATGTCGACACCAAGGAGCCCTTCTTGAAGGGCACCGTGGGCTTCAAGACCCACGAAACCTGGACGGCCAGCTTTGACGATCTCATCGTCACGCCGCTGTATTAGGAGCCCGGCACACGTGTTGACACTGCCTGGCATCTATGTTACAATCGCCTGGCTTTGCCCGCCAGGCTCGCACGGCTGGCCGGACGAGGAAGCCGGCGCCATGCGATATCAGAGAGGAATGGAGGCAAACCCCGATGATTGTCGTGCGCCTTGAAAGGTTCAGGACCCTGCTACCCTGGACCACTTTGCTCCTGCTGAGCTTGGTCACGATTGGCCTGCTCGGCAGCGGCCTGCATCCTACGCAGGCCCTTGCTCCCAACCAGGACGTACAGATCTCGAAATCGGTGAACGTGGCGTCGTTGCTGCCCGGGCAGACGCCCTATCCCCTGTACACCGTCACCTTCCAGAACAGCGGTGAAGAGGACCTGGTTCTGGACACCATCACCGACACACTGCCCACGGGCTTTGAGTTTGGCTGGGTGAACTATACCCTCAGCGACTGGGACGTATCGCCCTCGGATTCCGAAGCCCCCGAGATCGTCTGGACCGAGGACCTGACGGTGCCCGCGGGCGACCAGGTCTCACTGGTCTATACCGTGCGGGTACCCAGTACCGTGCCCAAGGACGTGGTGCCCTACGAGAACACGGTGGTGGCCCGGGCCAAGGACGGCAGTCTCGTGGGCGAGGCTACGGCGTCCCTAATCGTCGGCCAGGTCGACCTGGCCCAGGATATGGTCGCATCGTCGACGGAGGTAATCAACGGCCAGCCCGTGACCTTTACCATTACCCTCAGCAACAACGGCGAGGTGCCTGGCACCATCGACCTGGTCACCGTTACTTTGGACTCGAGGCTGGAGTACGCCGACGTGGTGCCGGGTGGGGACCTTGGCGACCCGGTTGAGGCGCCGGATGGAACCCTCGTCTGGGAGGGGCCCATCGTCCTTCCGCCGGGCTCGGACCTCACCCAGGCGTACACGGTGGACACACCCTCGGACGAGAGCCGCTTCGATGCCTGCAACAGTCTCGAGATCAGCTCCGCAGATGGAGCGCCCTCACCGGCTGAGGCCTGCGTCACGGTGCAGCCGGAGCGCGTCCGTCTCTACCTTCCCGGCGTGTTCAACGACTTCCGCTATGCCTGGCTCCCCGTGGAAAAGAGCGTGTCTCCCCAGGCCATCGTGGCCGGCACCGACGCGGAAGTTGTCTACAGCGTGAGCATCGTCAACGAGGGTGATACGACGGGCACGTTGGAGACCATCGTGGACAAGCTGCCCGCTGGAATGACCTTCCTGGCCATGGAGCCCGACAGCGACGTGGCGGCCAGCCCCAGCGGTACGACGGGGACCATCACCTGGAGTGGCAACTGGCCGATGCCCCCCGGCGAGCGCCTTGACGTCATGTACAGGGTGCGGGCCAACGTGCCTGCGGGCCAGCACGTGAACGAAGTGACCATCACGGCCAGCGCCGCCGAGGTGCCCAAGGAGCCGGCCGTTGCCACCCTTCAGGCCGAGGTACCCATCGCCGGCCTGGCGGCCAGCAACGATGGTCCCACCCCCAAGGGAAGGCCGACGATCCTGACTGCAAGCGTGTCGGCCGGCAGCAACGTGGTCTATACCTGGGACCTGGGCGATGAAACCACCGCTACCGGCAGCAGCGTCAGCCACGTCTATCCCGAGATCCAGACCTACGTGGCTACGGTCACTGCCAAGAACAGCGTGAGCGAGGCCAGCGCCACGACGACGGTCACGGTAGAGCCGGCCGTGCTTCTGGAGGAGCACTTTGACGACGGGAGCGTTGGCATCGGGCGCTGGACCAAGTTCATGAACTACTGGCGCCTGGAAGAGGGTCAGTGGTACTGGGGCGCCAAGGATGGCGTGGGCGGTAGTGGAGCCGCCACCCAGGATTGCTATCTGGGCGGCAAGAAGATGGCGGAAGATGCGCTGTTGATGTACCTGGCGCCCGGTGCCGAGGACTGGACGGACTATCGCGTCGAGACGGACCTCCTCCTTCGTGGCGGCGCCGACGAGACGGACGACGGAACCGTCTACCACATCGACGAGGGCGGGTACCCCATCGGCCTGTGGGTGCGCGGTCACTACCAGGACGTGGGCAAAGAGGACACAGCCGGCTGGGTGACGGGCTACTACATCATCGTCGGCGGAAACCCGACCCGCAACAGCATGTTCATCCGCCTCGCTCAACTGCAGACCCTCACCGACTGCTGGGGTAACGCCTGCAACAACCCGGGCAACCTGTACGACTTTAACAACCCGTACATCATCGAGGAAATCAAGCTGGAGAAGACCTTTGCCCGCCATACCTGGTACCACCTGGCCGTCGAGTTGCGCGGCAACAACATCAAGATCTTTTTCGAGGACGAACTGGTCTACGAGTGGAATGACCCGAAGGAACCCTTCCTCACGGGCACCGTCGGCTTCAAGACGTTCAAGTCCGAGACGGCCAGCTTTGACAACCTCATCGTGACCCCCCTCGATTGAGCGGAAACGGATGTGTACCAGGCAATGACGTCGGGATCGAAGCATCCTGCAGAGCCTGAGAACAATGGTTCGCTGCGGGCCGCGCACGGCGCGGCCCGCAGCGGTGGCTCGCGCCCGGCCGGCACCTCCACCGGGCGTGCCATCCAGTCCCTGCCTGCCGCCGCCACGCACGTCCTGGCCGCGGCCGTGGTACTGCTGGCCTTTGGGCTGCGGCTGCGCTACGCGCTGCAGCCCGAGCCCTTTGTCGACGAGCCTACGTCGCTGCTGGTGGCCGAGGCTATCGCCCGTACCGGCATTCCCCGGCTGCCTTCGGGCCTCTTTTACGGCAACGATCTCCCCTACTCCTACCTGTTGGGCGGCCTCGTGGCCCTGGTGGGCCCCAGCCTCCTGGCCGCGCGCCTGTTGAGCGCGGCCGCCTCGGTCTTGACGACGGGGCTCGTCTACCTGGCGGGCCGCCGCCTCGTGTCGCCCTGGGCCGGCCTATGGGGGGCGGGGCTGTTGGCTCTCAATGCCGAGGCCATCCTGTGGGGCGGACGGGCCAGGGCCTACGGGCTGCTGGGCCTGCTATCCTTTCTTGCCGCTGCCACGTTCTTCGGGGGCCTGGCCTCGGGCCGCGCCTCGCTGCGGCGCCTGGGCCTGGCCCTCCTCGTGCTCAGCGCCTTTGTCCATCCCGAGGCGGCCCTGCTGTTGCCCGCCTTTCTGGCCGGCAGCCTGGTGGTGTGCGGCTGGCGCTGGTGGCTGCGGCCGGCGCCCCTCGCCGAGGCGCTTCTCGCCGCCCTGGGCCTCGCCGGCCGCTACGGCCTGCAACTGGCCCTCGCCCGGGGCCTCGTCGGCGGCTTCGAAACCATGGCCGGCAGCCGGCCGCCCTTGCAGTGGGCCGGCGATCTGCCCGACCGCGTGCAGTCGGTGCTGCCGTTTTTTGCCGAGGCCGGTCGTTGGCCCCTGACCCTCATGGCGGCGATTGCCCTGGCCGCGGCGGCCTGGCGCCTGGGACGAGGGCGCCGGGACGGACGCGATCGGGCGGTTCTGTTCTTCTCGGCCTGTCTCTGGCTCGTGCCGCTGCAAATGGTCCTCTTCCTGGGCAGCACCTACCAGGGCACCCGCTATCTGAACCTGCTCCTGCCCGTCCTGGCCCTCCTCGCGGCCCGCGGCCTGGAAGAGATGTTGCTCGTGGCCCTTGCGTGGCTCTCCTCAGGCCGCCGAGGGGCCGGCAGGCAGCCTGCGCGGGCCGGTGGCGCCGGCCGGTGGGCGGTCCTGCTGGCCTCCCTGACCCTGGTGCTGCTGCTGGGGACGATGTTGCCCGGAGCCCTGGCCGCCTCCTCGACACAAGAAAGGGGCTATCGCTCGGCTTTTGACGTCGTGGCCCGCTACTGGCAGCCGGGCGACCGCGTGGCAACCGTTGCCCCGGCGGCGGCACAGCTTCTCCTGGGTCGCAGTGACTATTTCGCCCTCGGCCTGGAGTACGAGGAGTTTGTCTACCGCGACGCCGCGGGCCGGCTGGCGGACCGCTGGCTTGGCTCGCCCCTCATCCGCGCCGCCGATGACCTGGAAGCCGCCCTGGCCGGTGAGGGCCGGCTGTGGCTCGTGGCCGACGAGTCGCGCTTTCGCCAGCGCTTCGAGCCCGACTTTGTCCGAACGGTGTGGGATCGCATGGAACTGCTGGGCTGCACGGCCGGGGTCCTGGTGTTCCGGTCCATCCCCGCCGTCGAGTCTGCCGTCTCCCGGCCCTCCGGCGCCCTGTTTGGCGACGCGCTCCTCCTGGAGCGTTACGACCTGGGCACGGCTGCTAACCGCCCGGCAGGCGGGCAGTGGGGCGACCTGCTGGCCGTCCCGGGTGAGGGGCTTGATCTCACGCTGCACTGGCAGGCCAGCCGGCCCCTGGCGCGCACCGTGCATGTCTTTGTTCACGTCGTAGGCCAGGATGGGCAGCGCCTCGCCCCGGCCGATGGCCCGCCGCTGTCCGGCCCCGCGGGGGCCCTGCCCATCGACCACTGGCCGGTGGGCGAAACCTTGCCCGACCGGCGGCTGCTGCCCTTGCCCGCCGATCTGCCGCCGGGCCTGTATCGCTTGGAGGTGGGCCTATACGATCCCGCGACGGGCGATCGCATGCCCGTCGTCGCCGGCGAGGGTCACGTCGTCGAAAGTGCCCTCATCCTCGATTATTTCCGGGTGCCCGGGCCCGGCGGCATGGATCTGCCGCTTCCCGACGAGGCGCTGTCCCTCGAGCTTAACGGGGAAGGAGACCAGGTGAGCCTGGTGGGTTACAGCCTGGGGCCCGGCCCTGTGGTTGCCGGCGGCAGCGTGGACCTCGTGCTCCACTGGCAGGCCGCGGAGCGCCTCCAGGCGGATTACACGGTCTTTGTCCACCTCCTGGACGGCGAGGATCGCATATGGGGGCAGGGCGACGGCCGGCCCGTGGGGGGCTACTATCCCACCGGCCTGTGGGATCCGGGCGAGGTCGTCGTCGACAGGCACCGGATTGCCGTCGATCCGGGAGCTGCGCCTGGCATCTACCGCCTGGCCGTGGGCCTCTACCACCTGCCCACCGGCCGGCGCCTGGCCGCCTCTGACGGTGACCGGCTCATCCTCCAGGAGGTGGAGGTCGGGCCATGACGACGCAGCCCGGCGCCGAGCACGACGGCGAGCGGCCGGACCGCAGCCCGGCATTCGCGATCCTGTTGCTGCTCGTCACGGCCCTTGGCTTCGGGTTCCGCCTGGCCTACGTGCTCGACGTTCCCTTTTTCGTCGACGAGTACCTCCAGGTGCGCGCCGCCGAGCGGATCGTGGCCCAGGGCGTGCCGCTGCTGCCCTCGGGGAACTTTTACAGTCACGGGCTGCTGCTCTCCTACCTGGTCGCCAGCCTCGTCGGCCTGGGGGCCCGCGCCGATTGGCTGATGCGGCTGCCGGTGCTGCTGCTGAGCACGGCGTCCATTCCCCTCACCTATTGGCTTGGTCGCCGGGCCCTTTCCCGGGCGGCCGGCCTGGTGGCCGCGGCCGCCGTCGCCATGGCCGGCGACGCCATCCTCTGGGGCGGGCGGGTGCGGATGTACGCCCCCCTGCAGTTCTTTGCCCTGGCGCTGACTGTTGTGTTTTACGTGTGGGTCGTCGAGGAACGGGACCGGCCCCTCTGTCGCTGGCTGTTTGTCCTCGCCTTCTGGGGCGCCCTCTTTTGCCACGCCGAAGCAATGCTCCTGCTCCCTGTCCTCGGGATCTGGGCGCTGCTGCAGCGGGGCTGGCGCTGGTGCCTGCGGCTCCCTAACCTGGCGGCCTTTGGTCTCGCCGCCCTGTCCATCGTCGTCGAAATCCTATTGCGGAGGATTGGGCCACCTGTCCAGGCGCGTGTGGCGCCGGGCGTTTTCGAGCCCCAGGTGCGCCAGTACCTGGGAGCGGCCATCGACTGGCCCGGAGTCGTCAAGATCGTCCAACCCCTGTTCCTGGCGCCCGAGCGCCTGGCGGCGACGCTGCTGGCCCTGGCCGGGCTGGTTTGGCTCCTCGTGCGGCTCGTCCGGTCGCGGCGGCTGCCGGCGGCAGGGCGCCATTGGCGCGCCCTCGTCTACCTCTATGCTCTGCTCCTGTTCGTGCTCCTGATGCTGCTCTTTGTCGTGGACCCGGAGTGGAAGAGCCCGCGCTACGGCCTGATGTTGCTGCCTCACTATTTCCTGGTCGCCGCTACCGTCCTGGCCGTCGTTGGTCGCGCCTTTGCCCGGCTCCTGCCGGCTGCCGGCAAGGGGCTGCCGCCGTGGGTTGCGCCCGCCGCCGTCGTGGCTCTGGTCATCGCCGTATCGTGGCCCTCGGCGGTACGCGCTACCCGCGAAACCGTGCCCGATTACGAGTGGGCCTTTGCCATCGTCGCCGAGCGAGACCGGCCCGGAGATCAGGTGATCACTTTCCTCTGCCCGGCGGCCTTCTGGCACCTGGGTCGCTGTGACTACCTGGCGACCCCCACCGACTTCTCTGGATTTGCGGTGCAGCGGGAAGGGCGATGGGTCAGCGGCTGGGATTTCGTCCCCATCGTAGATTCGGCTGCCGGGCTGACCACGGTCCTCGACTCGGCGCAGCGGGTCTGGTTCGTGGTCGACGAAGGGCGCCTTGCGGGCCGCTACGACGCCGAGTTCCTGGAGACGGTGCTGGCGAGGATGGATCTGGTGGCCCATGAGCGCGAGATGGTCGTCTTTTTCGGTCCCCGCTAGAGGCATCCCGGGATTCTCATCTTTTTCTAATGATGGGTTAATCCTCGTCTAATCTAAAGGGGGCATAATGGCCTTCAATAAGATAGCCATCTTTCTTAATCAGTGTAGTTTTGGGTCAGGAAACCGGTCTCAGGGGGAGGGGCCGGTTTCTTGATTTCCTCGCCATTCTTTTCACGTTCGGCAGGCGGAGGGTAGGGAAGCGCGGGCAGCCCAGCTCAGGGTATCTTCGTCGAGCCGAGGAATAGCCTGCCCTCCGGAACCGGCTCTCCGCTCAACATAACAGGCAAGCGCTCCAGCGTATCCCATCGATACAACCCGACATAAACGCGATATTGGCCCGGTGGCGCGGGAATCAGGTGCACATCGACGACCGTCTCGCCGGGGCTCCAGATAGAAGTCGGGTAGGCGCCGTCGAGGGGTTGGGCGTCGATCTGGGCCGCGAGCCGATCCGCGGCGTCGACCAGGTGTACAAAGACGGTATAGTCCGTGCGAGGCACGGCGCTCGCCTTCCAGAAGAGGCCGACCTCCAGGCCGGATGCTCGCGGGCTCAGCGTATAGCCGGTGAGGTCGACCTCGGCCCCGAAACTGGCGCTGATTGACTGGCCTGGAACGGCCTGGCTGGCCGGCAGGGCAATCTTGCCTGTTGCCACCGTGGCATACTCCTCGCCGCTCGCCAACGGAATCCGTGCCTGGCTCTCCAAATCCACGATACCACAGATGAGCCGGTAGGGCCCCGGGGCAAGGTCCGCGGGGATGGGGAGCCGGTAGCTCAGCGGAACGATCTCCCCGGGCTCCCAGGCACGGATCCGGTAGGCGCCGTGGGTGGGCCAGTCGTGGACGCCGAGCCTCGCCTGGTCCTCCCGGTCGAGAAGCTGCAGGAAGACCTGCACGTCCTCTTCTATCCTGGTCCTTGGCCTCCAGTACAGAGTGACCGTCAAGGGCTCACCGGCCACGAGATCGCCCACGTGATGGCCGGCGAGGTCCAGCCCATTGCTGAACGATGCGCTTTCACCACTCATCTCGGGCTGCTCGCCGCGCCAGCGGGCCGGGAAAACGTGGGCGGCCAGGGCGCCGTTGGTGGCCGGCAAGGGTTCTTGTGGGCCCATGGGCTCGACGCTGCCGGGCAGGGGCGGCAGCAGGTAGGCCTTGCCGTTTTTCAGCAAGGTCCACTCTCCCTCGATGTAGCCGGCGGGTATCCCGTCCGTCGTCGGCCGTTCCGGCTCGGCCGGTGAGACGACGGTCACGACGTCGCCGGGATCGAGGGGCACCGGGTAGCCGCCCGCGCGGTGTGGGAAAGCGTCGGCCAGCAGAAAGGCCAGCGGCGCGCGTTGATACTCGCTGGAGGGCAACAAGAGCGCCGAGTCGACGTGCGCGGCAATATAGTGGGCTTCTGCGACCTCGACCAGGCTTGCCTGCCATTCGAGCCCCTTGCTGCCGTCGATTCGCGGGCGCACCTGGGTCGCAAAGTGCCACTGGCTTTCGATGCCGGCCAGCAGAACTGCGACCGGCAAGAGGTGGGCAACTGCACTGGGCACGCGGGGCCGCTCTTCAAGCCAGGACCACAACAGGGCGCAGCCGAGGCCGGCGGCGAGAAAGACAAACGGCGCCGCGGGGAATACCCGGGTGGCCGACGGCCACTCGCCCTCGACGATGAGCAGATCGGGCAGCAGCATGAGCGCGGCGAGGGCGAGGCACGCGAGCCGTCCGGCTCGCCGCCTGGCGAGGCCGGCGGCCAGGGCCAGGGGCAGCCCCAGGAACAGGATCGGGGTCAGGAGAGGGCGACCGGAGAACGGGTTGTAGCCGTTGTCCCAGCGAAAGCCAAGCATGGTCACTTGATGGGCCAGCTTGGAGACGAGGACTGACCCGGCTCGCGGCAGAGACAGGACGAACGGCTGGTCCGAGTTTTGGGTCCGGGCCACAAAGGTGTAGGGCACGCGCAAGAAGAGCAGCCACTGGGGCAGAGCGACCAGGGCTGCCGAGAGGGTAGCCAGGGCCAGGCCGCGCCAGCGAGCCAGCAGTTGCCTGTTGGCGACCAACGCGAGGCCGCAGGCAACGGCCAGGGCGACGGGAAACCAACGGGCAACGATATAGACGTATTGGCTCAGGCCGACGAGAACCCCGGCGAGGACGAAATCCAGGTGCCTTCCGCGCCGCAGGCCGCGCCACAGAAACATGACCGCCAGCAGCTCGACCGCGGGCAACAGAGCGCCCTCGATGCCATAGCGGCAGTAGAGGTTGAAAAAGGGATCCAGCGCCATCCCCACGGCCGCCACCAGCCCGGAACGCCGGGCCACCACGCTGCCTTCCTGGTGAAAGAGTTCTTTGCCGGCCAGGTAGGCCGCGGGCACGGCCAGCGCCCCGCCAAAGGCCGTCACACCCCGCAGCGCCGTGGGCGTGAACCCAAACAGGGCAAAGGCGAGCGCCTGAAGGTAGACGATCAGCGGCTGTGGGCCGGCCTGATGATAGATGTAGAACGGCCAGATCTTGGCCTCGATCAAGTCGAGGGCATGGAGGCCCAGGCGCGCGGCGTCGCCATTGATCCCAGGGGGCGCGGACGAGAAATGCAAGAGCTGCATGCCAAGCCCGAGCAAGAGCAGGAGCATCGGCACAGGGTCCAACCGGCTCTTTGACCTGATAATGTCGTCTTGTTCGGGCATTGGCCTCATTGTTCCTCACGGGACAAGGGCGACCAAATAGGGTAGCCCTGCCTCCGGCGAACGATGTGCAATCTACCACAAAAGGGGTTGGCCGTCAAATCGCCAGATTTCTCTTTACAAAACGCCGGTTCTGTGGCATGATCTCGAAAGGAGGATGATCGATCATGTCCATCCGCACGCGCTTGACGCTGGCCTATACGACCGTCCTTGCGACCGTGATCATCGTTTTTGCCACGGCGCTCTATTATCTCTTGACCCTGAACCTTCTGACTGGCATCGACCGCCAGTTGGAGGCGACGGCGGACCGCGTCGTAAGCTCGACCCAGGTGCGCATCTCGCCCCTATCCCTGGGTCGCGTGCTCGAAGTGCCCAACCTCGATCTCCTGACCTTGCCGGGCCTCTATATCCAGGTGTACGACGTCTCCGCGGGTCTCATCGTGGACCGCTCCGATACCCTGGGCGAAGGCGCGTTGCCTCTGGCAAGCGCGACGAGAGATCTGGTCCTAACGGGCCAGTCCAGCATCGAGAGCCTGGCAGCTGGCAACCAGAGGATGCGGGTCTCCAGCTCGCCCCTCCGGGTCGACGGCGAGGTGGTGGGCATTGTTCAAGTGGGCACGTCCCTGGTGCAGGTGGACCAGACGCAGCGCCAGTTGCTCAGTATCCTGGTAATCGGAGGCCTGGTGGCCATTGCCATTTCGGCGATCCTTGGCGCGCTTCTGGCCAAGGCCGCCCTCCATCCCATGGACCAGATTACCCAAACTGCCATCGCCATCTCGCGCACCGAAGATCTGAGCCGCCGGCTGGCCGTTCGCGGCCCCCAGGACGAGGTGGGTCGCCTTGCGGCCACCTTTAACGAGATGCTGTCACGGTTGGAGATCCTGTTTCGCACCCAGAGGCGCTTTGTGGCTGACGTTTCCCACGAGCTGCGCACGCCCCTGACCACCATCCACGGCAACGTAGAGCTTTTGCGGCGGGGTGCCGCCGAGGATCCGGAGGCACGGCGCGAGACGCTGGCCGACATCGAAAGCGAAGTGGCGCGCATGTCGCGCCTCGTGGCCGACCTGCTTCTCCTGGCGCGCATGGATGCCGGCGTGGAGCTTGACGTGGGCCCCGTGGAGCTCGATACCCTCCTCCTCGACGTCTATCGTCAGGCACAGATCATGAGCGATGGCACCGATGTTTGCCTTGGGAACGAGGATCAGGCGGTTATCCAGGGCGATGCGGATCGCCTACGGCAGCTTTTTCTCAACCTCGTCGACAACGCTCTGAAGTACACGCCGGCCGGCGGTTGTGTTACTCTCTCTGTGCAAAAGACCGAGGGCTGGGTCCAGGTCGTGGTAGCCGATACGGGGGTGGGCATCCTTCCGGAGGATCTGCAGCCCGGACCGTCGGGCGTGCCCATGATCTTTGAGCGGTTCTACCGGGCCGATCCGGCCCGCTCGCGGGGCGGGACGGGCCTGGGCCTGTCCATCGTGCACTGGATCGTGCAGGCCCACGGCGGCCGCATCGAAGTCGAGAGCAGCGTGGGGAGCGGCAGCACCTTTACCGTCTGGCTGCCGGCATAGAGCCTAGTCGGACTCTTCTTCCGCCTGGTCAAAGTTCATCAGGATTTCGATGTCCGCCTTTTGCCTTTCTTCGGCCAGGCTGGCCAGCATGGCTGCCTGTTTTCGCTGTGCCAGCACACTGGGCTCAGCCTCGCGCATTGCCCGCTCCAGGACGATGATGACTGTAAAGCCGTAACGCGTCTGGATGGGAGCGCTGAACGCGCCGGGCTCCAGCGACCCTGCCGCCGCGGCGAGCTCGGGCAGCATTAGCTCCGGTGAGAACCAGCCCAGGTCTCCCCCCGAATCCTTGGTCTGTTCGTCCTGGGAGTAGCGGGCGGCAAGGTCTGCAAAGTCTTCTCCGGCTTTGAGCTTGTCGACGACTTCCTGGGCTTTGGCAGCGTCGCCTACGACAATGTGAGCGACGTGCCACTGCTCTGCCAGCGGGTCCACCTGTTGCACGTTCATGAGGGCGCCCAACATCAGGGTATCGTGGATAACCTGCTCAAAACTCCTGTCCGTGAAGCTGTTGGCTTCCAGGTACGCCTGCCAGCTATCGTACATCTCGCCTGCCTCGATCTCGGCTCTTTCGGCGTCGATTTTTGCCTGGACCTCTTCCTGGCTAACGACAACCCCCTGATCGGCGGCCATCTTGCGCAGCAGCCACCGGTCCACGGTCTGGGTCAGAACGTCGTTTTGAAGCTGGCCAAGCCGTATCTGCATGGCCGCATCGTTCCAATCAACGTTTCCCTGGCGGCTGACAATGCGCAGGGCCTGGCGCAAGCTGGGCTCGTAGTATTCCCAGGTGATCTCCTCACCATTGACCCTGGCCAGGGGGGTGTCCACTCGCTTCACGTATTGCATGGCCGTCTCCACCGGAGATGACGCGCTGCCATTGCCTGGATCGGAAGGAAGGTCGCCAGGGGTCGGAGCGGCCGTCGTGGGTGAGGCGGCCTCAGGCGCGGTGGGCGGGGTGGGCGGATCAGGTGCCTCCGACGTCACTGCCGGCGAGCCGCAGCCCACGGCCAACACGACGATGGCGCTGAGCAGCAGAATGGACAATCGCTTGGCAGGCATGTCTCTGTCTCCTTGGTTGCACCCACGGCTACTCGATCCGCAGGTGCAAGGCCGGTGCATTTTACCGGGAGCACCCGCTTTTGTCAATTTGACACCCCCTTGCGTCGATGCTATAATCGCCCCTTCTCGCTCGGAGAAGGGATTGTGTATGGTGCACAGTGCAGTGTTGAAGGGCTCGCTGATCCTTGCAGTTTGCTCCACGTTGTTCCTTCCGGCTGCGCCGGGCGTTTTCGCGCAAGGCAACCCGTTGGATAACCAGGCTGTGAGCGGGTGGGAAGTAGTTCCCATCGGCGACACCGCCAGTCTCTACGGTCTGGACATGCTCAGCGACTCCGATGGTTGGGCTGGCGGGACTGGCGGCCTGGCGCTCCACTACGACGGCACAAACTGGACTGCTGTACCCGGAAGCTTTTCCGACGTCATCTTTGCCATCGATATGGTCGACTCGAACCTTGGCTTCGGCACCACCTACCAGGGCAACATCGTGCGCTACAGTGGAGGCCAGTGGCAAAAGGACGTCCACCTCAGCAAAGGCCTGTTGACCGGCATCTCGATGCTGGACGCGAACAACGGTTGGGCCGTCGGCTACCTGGGGGACATCTATCGCTACCAGAACGGTACGTGGCAGGCCCACACCACGCTGCCTTACCTCTTCCAGACCATCGACATGGTGGCCTCCAATGACGGCTGGATCCTCGGCCGCACGGGGGTTATGCTCCATTGGAACGGCAGCATGTGGCAGGTGATGAGCTCGCCACAGAACATCTGGTTCCTCGACGTGGACATGGTCAGCGGCAGCGACGGGTGGGCTGTGAGCAACGAGGGCCTTATCTACCACTACGACGGCACCTCCTGGTCGTCTGTTACTACCCCGGTGCCGGGCGTCGCCCTGTGGTCTGTGAGCATGAACAGCAGCACCGATGGCTGGGCCGTGGGCGAGGGCGGGACCATCATTCATTATGATGGCACTTCCTGGAAACAGGTTGCCAGCCCGGTGACGGAGGAGCTGCACGCCGTGGACGCCCTCAATGAGAGGGACGTCTGGGCAGTGGGCAAATCGGGGACCGTGTTGCATTATACCGGTGGCTGCGACCTCAGCTCCTCTACCCTCACGGTCAGCACCAAGCAGTGCTCGGAGGGTGACCCGGTGACCTACACCATTCGCGTCCGAAACACGGGCACGATTCCCGCGTCGGAGGTGGTGGTGACAGATCCGCTGCCGGCCAACGCCGCCTACCTGGGTAGCCCCACGACGACTCAGGGCGTGATCCAGGGTACCGATCCCCTCGTCGTCGCCGTCGGCGACGTGCCGCCCGCCGGTGAGGTCACCATTTCGTTTCAGGTGACGGCCGGCAGTCCCGGCCAGGTGTGTTGGTTCCTGCGCAACCAGGCGAGCATCTCCGCTGCGGGCGAGGATACCATTGTCCGCCAGGTAGTGACGTCCGTTGGGGACTGCCTGCAGCTCCATCTGCCCCTGGTCATTCGCCGAGGGTCCGGGCGCGAGTTCCACAGGAGTTGCGTCGTTGGCTCGCAGCAAGGGCTTGGGCGCGCTGCGAGCCCGCTCTGACATAGACCGAATTAGCAGGCCAGCCCTGAATGGCCAAAGATTTCCGTCCCATGACAAGGGTCCGGTGATGACGCCACAGACAGGGAGAAATGAGCAGGATTCGCAGGCTTGACATGGGCCCGGCTTTCCAGTATAATTACGATGAGTTCAAAGGCCAGCATCCAGGTGTCCAGAGACGTCCGGAGTTGCCGGATGGCTCGATGCCGTTCCACTACTACCCAATCTCTGAGAAAGGAGGTTCCCCATCGCATCCTGGTTGCGAGCCACAGCCACAAGTCACCCAAAGCTTGTGGACCCTAAACTAACCTGGTTAGGGAGGAATACACGATGCGTCGTGTTCTGTATGCGTTGGTCGTGGTTACAATGCTGGCCATCTCCGCCAGCCCTGCCTTTGCTGTCGAGCCGGAGCAGGTCATCGCCGGCGGCGAGTTCTACCTCGGCGAGCTGGTCTTGATCGAGGCCAGTGGCTACGTTCCCGGCGAGCGCGTCGATGCGTGGCTGTACCAGCCCTCGACCCTGGGCGGCGTCTGGCCGTTGGAGGCCCAGGCTGCCCCGGAGGGGGCGTGGTGGATGGAAATCGGTGCTTCCGAGCAGCGTCGCTGGTCCTTTGCCGAGACGGAAGGCACCTTGTTAGCCGCTGCCGACCCTTTCGGCACCTGGAGTGCCATCCTCATGCTCCCCCGCGATGAGGCCTGGTACCCCTGCAGCTTCCCTTTGAAATGGAAGTGCAACTACCAGGTTGCGCCCGGTGAGTGGGAGCTGCACTCGCCCATGATCGTCAACTACATCTTCCCGCCCGAGTTCGAGCACCTTGCGTACTGGCCCTGGACCGATGTCTTTGGCGATGCCGCGGACCCGGCCGACACCGTCGCGCCGCTGGAAATTAACGTCGCTAACTACGAGTTCCCGGTTCACGGTCCCCAGTTCGAACTTGTCATCACTGGCTACGACTGGAAGTGGACCGACATTCCCTGATGGCCTAGCTCGTGCGATGGGAGCTTGCCCTTGAAGTCGATCCGGGTCACCCCATCTGTCAGCTACCTGGATTGACCAGAGGGTTACCGTTACCAGTGGACTGAAGACGAACTGCAGTGGAAGTGGGGCGTACTCCCCGCGGGGAGTACGCCCTAACCTTTGAGATAAGCCTTGTCCCATATTCGTCGAAATCGTCACATAGGAGAGGATGTTGTGACTTGCGGGCGTTCTTGTGGTCGATTGTGTCTGGTGGCTATTATTTTGGCCGTCGTGGCCTCCCTCTTCCCGCTCTTACTTTATGCCCAGGACGAGCCCGCCTGGGTGATCTACCCTTCACCCCCGGCCGGAACACTGTACGCAGTGGACATGGTGCATCCTGGCGAAGCATGGGCCGGCGGGACCTTTGGCTTGATGATGCACTACGACGGCAGCTCCTGGGGCCAGTCGTGGTTGAATTATGAGGACCCCATCGTGGCCATCGACATGCTGCCCGATGGATCGGGATGGGCAGCCACCTATAGGGGCCACGTCCTGCAATACGGGGGAAGCGCCTGGCAGCAGGCCGGTTCCATCATGGTCGGCGTCGATTCCCTCAAGATGCTGCACGGTGGCGAAGGTTGGGCCGTGGGCGGGTCCTACGATATTTATCACTATTCGGGTGGTTCCTGGAACACCCATCCCTCTCCCCTTCAGACCTGGCTCAGTGACGTGGACTGCCTTGCCGAGGACGATGCCTGGATCGCGGCCCGTGGCGCCATCTTGCACTGGGATGGCTCAAGCTGGCAGGTGCACAGCCAGGCACCCAACGCCGCGTGGCTGCGCGGCATCCACATGATTTCTGCCACCGACGGCTGGGCTGTCGGCACAAATGGCACCATCATGCATTATGATGGAACTACCTGGACCGCGGTCGAAAGCCCTACTGCCATGCGCCTGGAAGACGTATTTATTGTGGATGCCGAAAACGGCTGGGCCGTGGGCGAGGCAGGGCTCATACTGAGGTACAATGGCAAGCGGTGGCGGGTCCAGGCCAGCCCAACCTTTTACGACCTGAATGCAGTTCACATGGTCAGCGACTCGTCGGGTTGGGCGGTTGGCAGGCAGGGCGTCATCCTGGAGTACCGCGTTGGCGGAGCCTATCCCCCTGCGCCGACGCCCCAGCCGCCGCCCACGCAGGCACCGACTGCCGCTCCGGCGGAAACTCTCACGCTCGCACCCACCAGCACCCCGAGCCCAACCAGCCGGACCAACGCACCCGCGGCGACACCGGAACGCAGCCCTATCTACACCCAGGTGCCCCCCACAGTCGCCGGTGGGGCAGCGTCAACTGCCACGGCCGCCGCCAGTTCCTCGGCGCCAGCCGCTCGCACCGGGGCGGCTGGGCAGACCTCGCCGTCGGAGGGAACGGCGAGCACTCTTCCCGGCACGCCTGCCACCGACCAGACGTCCGAGCCGGAAGGCAGCGATGCCCTACCGGCCCCTGAGGCCACTGCCACGCCCAAAGCCATTGCCCAGGTGACCGACGAGGTTCAGGCGACGCCGGAACCGCCGGCCGTCGAGAGCCCGGAACCGGCAGCAACCCACGCTCCGACCGTCGTGTCCGTCGCGCCCTCGGAGAGAGATGCCGAAGGGGCGGGGGGAGCCAATACAAAGGCTCACAACATGGCCGTCGTCGGCATCGTCCTGGCCCTGGGTCTCGGCGTTATAGGCGCTGTGGGCGTGGCTCTCGTCGCCGGCCTCTGGCTGCGACGCAGGAGGATGTGATCCTGGAGAGCATGCGGCGTAAGGCCAGCCTGGCGGTCGCCCTGGCCTTGCTTTTCATCGCGGTGGTGACCCGCTACACGGCGCTCGGGTCCTTTTCGTGGCCCGACGAGCAGACGTGGCTGGAGCGGTCGTCGGCGTTTGTCCTGGCCCTGGAACGTGGTGACCTGGAGGGCACCTACCTGACCGACCATCCCGGCGTGGTGCCCATGTGGGGCTTTGGCGCGGCCCTGGCCCTGCGGGCCTGGCTCACCGGCGACCACGCAGCCCTGGAAGCCCTGGCTGCCGAAAACTATCAGGGCGACTATCCGGCCCAGCTCGCGGCGGCGGCAACCTTTACCGTGATCTTGACCTCGCTGGCCGTCGTGGCTGCCTACGCGTTGCTGATTCCCCTCGTGGGCCGCGCAGGCGCTGCCCTGGGCGGCCTCTTGCTCGCCCTGGATCCCTTTTACCTGGTCCACTCGCGCATCGTCCACGTCGACGGCATCCTGGCCAGCACTATGCTGCTCTCGGTGCTGGTCCTGCTGCTCTATTTGCAGCGGCCGGGCCGGCGCCGGTTCCTGTTCCTGTCGGGGCTCCTGGCTGGGCTGGCCCTGTTGACCAAGACCCCGGCCCTCTTCTTGATCCCCCTCACCGCCCTGGCCCTGGGGCTGCAGTGGCTGTTGCGGCGCCTGGGCCGCGAGGCGTGGGGCAGCCTGGGCCAGGTGGCGGGGGCCTTTGGGCTGTGGCTGGCTTCCGCCGCCGCTACCTTCTGGCTGGCCTGGCCCGCGGCCTGGACCAACCCCTTCTTTTTCGTCTATCGTATCTATCGCGCCTCGCGTTGGGGCGTCGTCGTTTCCCACGGCAGCAACTTTTTCCTGGGCCGCGTGGTTGACGACCCGGGGCCGCTCTTTTACCTGGTCGTCCTGCCCTTTCGCCTGTCACCCCTGGTCATGGTCCTGCTGCCCCTGGCCCTGGTGGCCTTGTTCTTTGCCTGGCGCCGGCGGCGCGACGTCCGCCTGCCCCTCGTCAGCCTGGCCTACCTCGTCTTTTTCACCGTCATGGTCTCGCTGGCGGCCAAGAAGGGCGACCGCTACCTGCTGCCCGCCTTTCTGCCCGCGGCCCTCCTGGCCGCCTGGACGTTAAACGCCGGCCTCGAGGGGCTGTCGGCCCGGCTACGCGGCTCCCGGTGGCCCGGTTGGCTGCCGTACGCCGGGGCAGCGGTCCTCGTGTCTCTCGTATCCCTTAGCTGGCTGCGGCTGGCGCCGCACTATGGCGCCTACTTTAACCCCCTCGTCGGTGGAGGGCCCGCGGCCGAAGGCGCCTTTGCCTTCGGCCAGGGCGAGGGGCTGGAGATGGCCGCCGAGTATCTGAACCGGCAGGAGGACGTCAAAGAATCGCTAGCCGTCACCTTCTATCCGCCCCAGTTCCGCTACTATTTTGACGGCGAAGCCACGTCGTTGCGCCGCGGTGAATGGGACAAGACGTGGCTCTTTGCCGATTACGTCGTGTTTTACATAAGCCAGGTCCAGCGCCAGGAGCCAACGCCCGAGCTGGTCGCGTTTTTCCTGGCCCAGGAGCCCGAGTACGTTGCCCGCCTGGGGGGTGTGCGTTTTGCCCGGGTGTATCGCACGCCGGTGCTCCTTTCGGGCCAGCCCCCGGCCGTGGAGGAGAGCTTCCAGGACCGGCGCCTGGGGGACGAGCTGGGCCTGGCCGGCCTGGCCCTGAGCGACGAGCGCCTCACGCCCGGCCAGGAACTGTACATCACCCTCGCCTGGCAGGCGCTGGTGCAGATGGGCCTCGATTACGAGCTCGAGCTCCGGCTGGTGGACGGCGAGGGGCAGGTGCTATGGGCGCACGCCGGGCAGGCCTTTGACGGCTATTCCCTCACCTCCTGGTGGCGGCCAGGCCGGACCCAGTACCTGCGCTACAAGATCGGACTGCCCGCCAGTCTGCCGGCCGGGACGTATCACCTGCTGGCCGGCGCCCGCGACCCGGCGAACGGCCGGGCTCTGCCGCCCCACGGCCCAGGCCTTGACGGCTGGCCCGATCAGCTTCTCGTCCGCACCTTCCAGGCGGGGGGCCAATAACTCCAGAAAAAGAGCGAAGGAGCAGCGGCTCCTTCGCTCGTCGAGTCATTCACCTGCCCGGGGGGCAGCACGCGGGGATGCTACTCGGGCGGTTGCGGCCTCCATGCCGGGTTCCTTTCGTCCACCGTCCCGTCCGTCACCCGCGCCTGGTTGCTTCCGTCGGCATCCATGACGTACACGTGGAACACCGTAGTATCGCTGCCGGCACGGTTGGAGATAAAGGCGATCTTGGCGCCGTCGGACGACCAGCGCGGTTGGTTGTCGAACAGGGGCGCCTTGGTCAGGTTGGTCGAACCGTCCGGGTTAAAGGGATTCACGACCACGATGTCATAGCTGCCACTATCGATTGGACGGTAGGCCGAAAAGGCAAGCTTGTTGCCGTCCGGCGACCAGGCCGGGGCATGGAAGGAGTTCGAGTCGCTTTCAATGATGGTCACGAGTTCCCCGGTGTTGACGTTCACCCTGTAAACGCCACCTCCCTTGCCGTGGCCCTTGTCGCGGTACTTGACGTATCCAAGCCACTGGCTGTCGGGCGACCAGGTCAGCGCCGTGTCCTCGAAGTAACCCTTGTCTGTTGGGTCGTAGGTGAGGCGCTGCCAATTGCTGCCGTCGGCGTTCATGACGTACACTTCGGCAAACTCGCGAAGACCGCAGATAAAGCCGATCTTGGTTCCGTCCGGCGACCAGGCAGGATCGTGGCTCTGGCAGAAACGATCCGTCAGCCGCTGCACGTCGCTGCCGTCGGCGTTCATGGAGTAGACCTCCCAGCGCTCCTCCTGCCGCAGGGAATAGAAGGCGATCCTGGTGCCGTCGGGCGACCAGACCGGACCGCGATCGTCCTTGGGGTGATTGGTCACGTTTACCCTGCCGCTGCCGTCGGCGTTGGCCACCATGATCTCGCCCAGGCCATCCTGGAAGTGCACCCAGGCGATTCTGGAGCCGTCCGGCGAAAACTGGGGCGTGGCGTCTCCGCCCGCCATGTTGCTGACGTTCAGCAGATCGGTGCCGTCGGCGTTGGCAGCATACACCTCGAGGTTGCCGGCGTCCTGCCGCTGGAAGGCAACGCGGTAGGGCGATGCCGGCGGTGGCGGTGGGGGCGGCTCGTTATGGACTATGAGGGGCAGGTAGGCGCGATACGTTCGCTCCCGCAGCGTGACGCTGGCCGACATGGGCGGCACGTCGTCGTCGGGGCTGGTGACCTGCACCTGGTTCGTGTGGACCGAATTCACAGCGCCTCCGGTAGTCACCCGGTAGCGAAGCTCCAGGCTTTGCCCGGGCCCGACCTCCAGGTTGCTCCAGGTGAGCACATCGTCCTGCACCTGGGGCTCCGGTCCTGCCAGCATGGACTGGAAGCCAAAGTCCGCGGGCAGGGTGTCGACGACGGTCGTCAAGGTTGCAGTGGACGTACCGCTGTTGTCGATGGTCACCGCATAGTCCAGCGGATCGCCCACCTTTACCTCGCTGGCGCTGGCCGTTTTGCTGCCCTCGAGGATTGCGCCTAACACGGTTACCTCGACGCTGGCCTCGACGGGGTCTCCGTCCTCGGGGAGGACGGTTACGGTGTTGGAATAGACACCGGGCAGCACATCGTCTTCCACGGCCACGTGATACACGAGACGGAGGCTCGAGCCTTCATACACGTCCTCGAGACCCGTCCAGACGAGGGGGCTTACGCTTGAAGGCTCGCCGCCCTCTTGCCAGCCGGCGTAGGAGAACCCTGCGGGCAACGTGTCGGTGATGGCATGTAGGGAGATGTCTTCATCTCCCGTGTTGGTGATGGTGAGGGTATATGCAACGTCGCCACCGGGTTCGACGGCAATGGGCGCCGCGCTCTTGGTGACGGTCAGGGGGAGTTGTTGGGCCGCAGCCACGAGCGCAACGGACAGGCCGGCCAGCGCGAGCAAGAGACCGGCAAGCCCCAGCAGTGCGAGCCGGCCCCCAAACGGACTGGGACCTCTTCGTTCTTGCATCTTTGCATTCCTCTCTTTCCTGGATGGCACTTGCCCCATTGGCAAGGTGCGGGTATAATAGCACAAAGGACTCAATTTGCCAAACATCTTCGAGCAAGGGAAGATCGTACAGAGACTGATGATGACCTTCACGCGTCGGGAGGCCCCAGAAGCGCTGCCTGCCTCCGCCAGGGGAGCCGGGCAGGCGCTGCCCCTGGCCTTGCTGGCCCTGCTGGCCGCCTTTCACCTGACCAACAACTGGCTCTGGCGGGCCGCCAACGAGGTCATCTTTGGCGCCGACCGGATGTATCACCTGGTCAGCAGCCTGGCCTACTATGACATCTTGAAGGCAGGCGTCAATCCGGCAAGCCTCTTTGACGCTCTCACCCTGAGCGGCTATTACCCGCCGCTGGTGCACCTGACGGTTACCGTCTCGTATGCGCTGTTTGGCGTCTCGGCCGACGTGGCGGCCATGACAAACAGCCTCTACCTGGTGCGCTTTTTGCTGGCGGTCTATGGCATCGGCGAGCGGCTGGCGGGGCCGTGGATTGGGCTGGCGTCCGCCGCCCTGGCCTCTCTGTTCCCCATCGTCTTTGCCATGAGCCGCTACCTCTACATCGACTTTGCCCTCGCATCCCTGGTGGCCGTCAACGTCTGTCTCCTGCTGCGAAGCGAGGGCTTTTCCCGGCGCGGTTATAGCCTGCTCTACGGCTTGAGCTTTGGGCTGGGCATGCTCGTCAAGTGGACGTTTGTGGTGTTTGCCATGGCGCCTCTCCTCGTCGTGCTGACATCGCCCGGTTCGCTGACTGCCGTCTTCCGGACGCCCGGCCTGCGCCCGGTGTTGGGGAACCCGCGGCGATGGCTGGCGGCCGTCCTGCTGGGATTGGCCGTCACCGCCCTCTGGTTCCTACCCAACGTGCAGGCCGCGGTCAGCCTGCCCCTCGGTTATGGCCTGCCGGCCCTGTCGTGGCTGTCGTGGACAGTTACCATCCGCCTCCTTCTGGCCTCCTTCGCCGGCTCTGCCGGGCTTCCAACCTCTGTCCCCTCCGGCCAGAGGGCGGCCAACCTCTTCGCTTCTCTTGCCCTGGCCGTCAGCGTGGCCGCCGCCTGGTACCTGACCCGCATCGACTTTGTCCAGGACTTCTGGGCCAACGCCTACGGCAAGCCGACGGGCCGAGCCTGGGGTTTTTTGCCCTACCTGAGCGACCTGTACAACGAGCATCTCTCGCCGCTGTACGCCGGCCTGCTGCTCCTGGCCCTGGTGGGGCTGGCTTTCTGGCGCTGGCGCAGGACCCGTTCCTGGCGCCGGTTTCTGGACCTGGGCGTCGACGGTTGGGCCCTGGTCCTGTGGGTCGTGTTCCCCTACGTCGTCTTTTCCACGCGGGTGAGCATCGTCCACTCGCGCTACATCATGCCCATTCTGCCGCCTCTGGCGCTGGCCATCGCCCTGGCCCTTGGCCGCCTGCGTCCGAAATGGCTCCGGGGACTGGCGGTGGGACTCGCTCTGCTGCCCGGTCTCGCGCAGTTTGCCGCCCTCTCCTTCGACGCACTGGCGCCACTGCACGAGCGCCTGCCGCTGGCCGAGGGCCTGTCCATCCAATTGCCGGCCTCGGGCCGCACCGACCGCGGATTTGCCGTCGTGCCCGACGTCCTTCAGACCGTCGACGAGGAGCGCCGCGGCGACACGGCCGCCCTGGGCCTGCTGGTCAACATGCAGCAGATCAACAACCAGCACTTTGCTTATGACGCCTACGGCCGTTTCTCGCACCTGTTCAGGAAGGAACTGGCGACCGTCGGCACCGGCCACGGCGTGTACGGCGAGCTGTTTCAGTGCGACTTTGTCCTCGTCGTCGACCCGCCGCCCCACTATCCCCGCCGGCCCGAGGCCGAGGCGACCATCAGGCACCTGCTGACGACACCGGACGACACGTTTCACCGGGCCTTTGACGTTATCAAGACCTATCCCCTGCCCGACGGGCAGCGCCTGCTGCTCTACGCCCGCCGCTACGAAGAGGCCTCCCTGGCCGCCCAGGCGGATTACGAGGTGCTGGCCGGGGCATTGCTGCCCGTCGCGGCGCCGGGCGATGCCGTGGTCGTTTCGCCGCCCGAGGCCATCTATGCCCTGGCGCGTTACGGGGATGGCTCGCTGCCCTTCTATCCCCTGCGTATGGCGGACGGCGCCACTCCCGACGGCGAGGGCGCCGCACTCCTGGACAAATTGGGGCAAGACGCAACCCGCATCTGGGTGGTCGTCGACACCCAGGCAAGCCCGGGCGCGGGGCTGCAGCCCTGGCTCGCGTCGCGCGCGTACCGGGCCAGCGACGCCTGGCACGGGCCGCTCCAGCTCTTGCTTTACGCGCCGGCCGGGCACGGGGCCGGCAGCGTCGACCTGGCGCCCGGCGGAAGGAGTTGGCGGAATGGGATCTCTTTGAAGCAGGCCCTTGCCCTGGAGGGTGATCTGTCGCCGGGGCAGATCCTGCGCCTGGACCTGGTGTGGCGGGCGGCCGAACCGATCCCCGAAGCCTACAAGGTCTTTGTCCATCTCCAGGCGGCCGACGGGCGCCTGGCCGCCCAACGCGACGCCGAACCCCTGGACGGCACGCGGCCGACGACGGGCTGGCATCCGGGGGAGACGATTGCCGACCGGGCCGGCCTGTGGCTGCCCGCGGACCTGGCCCCCGGTGATTATCGCCTGCTCCTGGGGCTCTATGACGCCGCGACGGGCGAAAGGGTGCCCGTCGGCAGCGGCGAGTCGGACAGCTTTCCGCTGGCCGTGGTGCGCGTGGAGGGCGACGTCGCCCGCATTCTGACCCTTCCCGGGAATTGACACGCGCCGGATTCTCCCTATAATCTTTGAGGGACAACGCTCGATGACGCATACTGTGAAGCATCGTACGCTCTGGCTGGCCCGCCTGGCCCCCTGGTTGCTCATTGGCGGGCTGGTGGTGTTTCACGCCGTCAACAACTGGATCTGGCTCCAGGAGAACGTCACCTGGACCGGGTGGGACAAGGCGCGGCACCTGGCCTATAGCCTGTCCTACACGCAGATGCTGAGCTCCCTCAGTCTCGAGACGCTGTTCAAGGTTGCGGTCCACGATCCGGTCCGCGTCCCTCTCTTTCCCGCCTCGGCCTCCATCATGTACCGGCTCTTTGGCTACACGGAAGACGTGGCGACCATGATCAACGTCGTCTACATGGTGATTGCCCTGGCCGCGACCTATGGCATCGGCCTGCGCTGGGGTCGCTCGGCAGGGATGCGGGGGCGGGCGCCCCTCGTGGGGCTGGTTGCCGCCGCCTTGCTGGCCCTCTTTCCCATGTTCTACGCCATGTCGCGCTACTTTTACATCGAGTTTGCCCTGACGGCCATGGTCACCCTGATGGTCTATTTGTTGCTGGCGACCGACGGCTTCCAACGGCGGGGCATGTCGCTCCTCTTTGGGCTCGTCTTGGGCCTGGGGATGCTGACCAAGCGCACGTTTGGCGTCTTTGCCGTTGGCCCGGTGCTGGCTGCTCTGCTGACCTCGGGGGCGCTGCCCGAGCTGTGGCGGCGTATCCGGCAGCGGCCGCGGATCTATCCCAAGAACGCCCTCCTCGCCGTGGTCGGGGGCCTCGTCCTGGTGGCCATCTGGTTCGTGCCCAACCGCGAGACGGCGCGCACGCTCACCCTCGGCGATCTGCTCTTTTTTGCCTGGTGGCTGCTGGCCGCCCTGGCCATCTATTTTGCCAGCCTGCCTTCCGCCCCCCTGGCCAACGGCCTGGCGGCGCTCTTCCTGGGTGCCGGTGTAGCTTCTACCTGGTACCTGGCGCGCATCGAGTTCCTGCGGCGCGTGGCCGTGTACGGGTACGGCATCGACGACCCCCGCGGGCGCACCCTGAGCCTGGGAGACGTCAACACCTACCTCTATTACATACGCAAGCTGGGCAACGAACATCTTTCCCTCGTCGTCTTGACCCTGCTGGTCGTCGTGTTCTTGCTCGTGGCAGTGGCCGCCCTGCGCCGGCCGGGCCCGGCGCTTCGGTCCATCCGGCAGGCATCGCCCGAGGCCTGGGTCGTGCTTGCCTGGGCGGGCGGAGCCTATGCCATACTCACCCTGTCCATCTACCAGGAGACCCGGGCCCTTACCCCGGCGCTGCCCGCTGTGGCGCTCCTGGCGAGCGCCGCCCTCTACAAGCTCCCCTGGCGCCGGCTGCGCGCGGTCTTGTTGGCGGTGCTTCTTGGCTTTGGCCTGGTGCAGTTCTTTGTCGTGTCCTACGAGGCCGCCTATCGCCTTCTGCCGCCCGTCACATACCAACTGCCGTTCTGGGGGCGCACCACGTCCGTCGCCCAGGGCGTCTACATCCAATTGCCCGACGAGGGGAGGACGGACAGCGGCTTCTGGATCCATCCCGACATCCTGGATCGCATGGAAGACCGGCGAGGGGAGCTGGGCTACGAGCTGTGCAGCGTCGGCCTGCTTCTCAACTCCAGCGAGATCAATGCCGGGGCCTTTAACTATCTCATCCTCACCACCTACCCGCAGTTGCGCCTGGAGAGCCTCATCGATCGCTTTGACGAGACCTCGCCCTTTCGCCGGCTCTTTGGCCACCAATACGTGGCCCTGAAGCGGGTCAACTCGGACATCGGCGCGGTGCAACAGGAGCTTATCGAGGAGATTCTGGGCGGCTCGCGGCCCCTCTTTGACCAGGCCTTCGAGCTGGATATGACCTACCACCTGCCCGACGACGACACGGTCTATCTCTACCGCGCGCGCTACCCGCTGCCCGCCGGCTATCCCGAGGAATATATCAAGCGGGCAGCCGAAAGCCTGGCAGGCCGGACCCAGGCAGGGGATGCCATCCTGGTCACGCCCCGGGAGATGGTGGCCCCCTTCCTGGCGCGGTACGAGGGACCGGCCGAGGTCTATTTCGCCAGCGAGGAGCGGGCCGAGCTAAAGACCCTTACCGCCGGGCACCGGCGCGTTTTCCTGCTCGTCGGCGATGGAGCTGCCGGCCAGGTGCAGGGCAGTGCGGAGAACTGGCTGAACGAAAATGCCTTCCGCGCCAGCCACGAGTGGTCCGACAGCCTGCAATTGATCCTCTATGGCACGGGCGCCGGCGAGATGGCCGCCGCGCCCAACGTCCAGGTGCCCGCCACGTTTGGCGGCTCGATTCGCTTCCTGGGCTATCACCTGCCTGCCGGCGAATGGCACGCCGGCGACATTGTTCCGTTCAGCCTGTTCTGGCGGGGCACCGAGGGCCTGGGCGAGGATTACTCGGTGTTCGTGCATCTGATGGCCCCCGACGGGCAGCCCCTGGCTCAGAGTGACTCGGCGCCCGGCGGCGGCACGCTGCCGACGAGCACCTGGAGCCCCCGCGAGACCATCGTCGATCGCCGCGGGCTGCTGCTGCCTGCCGACCTGCCGCCCGGCCGCTATTCCTTGCGCCTGGGCCTTTACCTGCCCTCCAGCGGCGAGCGATTGCCTGTGGCGCTGCCGGGCGAAGGCGCGCCTGGCGACAGCCTGCTCCTGGGCGAGCTGGTCGTGACGGCGCCGGACGGTTGACATGCCGCCCGTAGCTTCTCTGCCGATGAGCAGCGAGTAGCCCCACGGTGAACGGCTGGCACGCTGTCAGCGTTTTTACAGTATTCGTGACGCGCTAACCCATTTGCTTTTGGCTTGACAGTTTGGCGGTCCTTTGCTATACTTCTGGCGCCACATCTTGCCAAAAGACGGTGGCGGGAGCGTTCCCGCGTCACGCTGAGGAACTCTGATTTTGTTGTTCTGATGGCACACCGACTCGAGGTGCAAGCAGAAAGGGGGTGAGGCGCAAGGTCGAAACAACCGGCGGTATCTTGGCAATAGATCAAGACCAAACTTAGGAGGAGAACAATGTTTGGTAAACGAGCGGTAACGACACTACTTCTGGTTCTGATGATGGTGGCCTCCATCCTGGCGGCTTGCGGGCCGACCCCGGAACCAGCAGCGCCGGCCGCCACGGAGGCTGCTCCCGAGGCGACCACACCCTCGGAGGCCCCTGAGGCAACCACGCCCCCGGAGACAGGCCAACAAGATCTGCTTGACCAGGTCCTCGAAGCTGGCAAGCTCGTCGTCTCCACAGACCCCAACTACGCGCCGCAGAGCTTTATCAACGACGCCGGTGAGTTGGACGGCTTTGACGTCAAGGTGGCCGAAGAAGTCGCCGAGCGCCTGGGTGTCGACATCGAGTTCGTCACGCCCGAGTGGGACCTGATCACTGCGGGCAACTGGGGCGGTCGCTGGGACCTGAGCATCGGTTCCATGACCCCCACCGAGGCCAGGGCTGAGGTCCTGTGGTTCACGGACCCCTACTACTACACGCCCGCTTCCTTTGCCGTCCACAGAGACAATACCGATATCCAGGAGCCTGAGGACCTGGCGGGCAAGACCCTCGGCCTGGGCACGGCCACGACGTATGAAGCCTATCTGGAGGGGACCCTGGCCATCATGGGTGGCCAGATCATGTACGACCCGCCGGCCGGCATCGAGATCCAGCCCTACTCCACCGATGCAGAGTCCATCGAGGATCTGCAATTGGGCGATGGCGTCCGCCTCGACGCCGTGATGTCCGCCCAGCCCACCATCCAGAATGCCATCGACCAGGGCCTGCCCCTGAAGTACGTGGGCACCCCTGCCTTCTACGAGCCGCTGGCCTTTGCCCTGGACAAGAGCCGCGCGCCCGCCGACCAGATGCTCGCCCGCCTCAACGAGGTCATCGCCGAGATGCACGGCGACGGCACGCTGGCCGATCTGTCCACGCAGTACTACGGCATTGATATCACCACGTTGATCACCCCCGAGGAGGGCGAGGCGCCCGCGCCGGTCGGTGGCGGCGGCACGTTCATCTTTGGCCGCGGTGGCGACTCGGTCCAGCTCGACCCGGCCCTCGTCACCGACAGCGAGAGCTTTCGCGTGACCGGCCAGTGCCTGGAGCCCCTCTACCAGTACGAACCCGGCTCCACCGTGCCCATCCCCGCCCTGGCCACCGAGTGCACGCCCAGCGAGGACGCAACCGAATGGACGTGCGCGCTGCGCGAGGGCGTCTCGTTCCACGACGGGACCCCCTTCAACGCCGACGCGGTGGTCTATAACTTTGAGCGCTGGCGCTTTACCGACCACCCCCACCACTACCCCAGCCAGGTGTTCGAGTACTACGAGTACATGTGGGGCGGCTTTGACGATGCCAGCACCATCACCAGCGTCGAAGCGCTGGACGAGTACACCGTCAAGTTCACGCTGAACGCGCCCCTGGCTCCCTTCCTGGCCAACCTGGCCATGGACATATTCGCCATCTCGAGCCCGGCGGCCATCGAGCAGTACGGCGAGGACTATGGCCTGCCATCTTCCGGCTGCGTGGGCACCGGCCCCTTCAAGTTCGTGGAGTGGGTCGAGGGTGACCACATTACGGTCGAGGCCTACGACGACTACTGGGACGGCCGCCCGCAGATCGACGAGATCGTGTGGCGGGTGATCCCCGACGACTCGGCGCGCTTCCTGGCGCTGCAGGCCGGCGACATCCATGGCCTGGAGCAGGCCGTGGTCGAGGACCTGACCGCTGCCGAGGCGGACCCCTCGCTGTACGTCGTGACCCGCCCGGCTCTGAACACCGCCTACCTGGCCTTCAACTACAAGATCGAGGAGATGAGGGACATCAACTTCCGGCAGGCGGTGGCCCATGCCATCAACCGCGAAGGCCTGGTAGAGAACTTTTACGGGGCCTATGGTGAGGTAGCCACGAACTTCTTGCCGCCCCTCGTCTGGGGTCACAACGACCAGATCGAAGACTATGTCTACGATCCGGAGCTGGCGCAGCAACTGCTGGCCGATGCCGGCTTCCCGGATGGCATCAGCGAGGTGACCGTGGCCGAGGACGTGCTCGATGCTGAGGGCAACGTCGTGCACGCTGCCGGCGACACGCTCCCGCTCCGCCTGTACTACATGCCGGTGACCCGCTTCTACTACCCGAGCCCGAGAGAGATCGGAGAGGCGATGGCCGCCGACCTGGCCAGGGCCGGGATCAACGTGCAGCTCGAGCTCGCCGGCGACTGGACGACCTACCTTGGCATGCGGCGTGACGGCCTGCTCATGGGTCTGTACATGCTCGGCTGGGGTGGCGACAACGGCGACCCGGACAACTTTATCAACTACTTCTTTGGCTTTGGCGGCGACGACAAGGTCGGCGACGATCCGTCACAGTGGACCAAGTCTCTCGATTCGCGGGAGGGCTGGTACAGCAACACCGAGGTGGCCTACCTGGCTTACCAGGCGTCGATTAACCCCGACCAGGCCGAGCGTGAGGCATTGTATCAGCAGATGGAACAGATGCTGCACGACGACGTTGCCCGCCTGTGGGTTGCCCACAACAACACGCCCCTGATCTTCTCCAGCAGGGTGAGCGGCTACGTGGCGCAGCCCGTCGGTGCCGACTACTACGAGGGCGTAGTGTTGGAGCCCTAGCTGTGTTCCTGTGTACCTGTTCGAGGTTGAACCGGTAGCAGCGTAAAGGACCACCCGAGGGGGGTGTGGCTGTGCGCGAGCATGCTGCCACACCCCCTGACGTCCTAGTTGGAGGTATCCTTGACCCGTTACTTGATCCGACGCCTCATCTCGGTGCTCCCCACCCTGGTGGGCGTGACCATTGTAATCTTTATGTTCCTGCGCCTCATCCCGGGCGATCCTGCTGTCGCAATGCTGGGCGAGCACGCGGCCAAGGAGAACGTCGAGCGCATCCGGGAGCAGCTAGGCTTGAACCGGCCCCTGTTTCTGGACCGTGATGCGCTGGCCGAAGGTGACATGCCGCAGTTTCTCAGCAGCCAGTATCTGCTTTACCTCGGCCGCCTTTTCCGAGGCGACCTGGGTCAGTCGATCCATCGCCGCCTGTCCATCAACGAGACTCTGAAAGAACGCTTCCCTGCGACAGCTGAGCTGGCCCTCATCTCGATTATTATCGGCGCGATTGTAGGGGTGGTCGCCGGTATCGTCTCGGCCGCCAGGCGCAACTCGGCCATCGACACTACGACGATGCTCGGCTCCCTCGCCGGGGTGTCGATGCCCATCTATTGGTTGGGCCTGATGTTGATCATGCTCTTTGCCGTGGCACTGAAGTGGCTCCCGGCCGGCGGCCGGCTGGATCCGGCCGTCAAGCTGGAGACCATCACCAACTTTTACGTCCTGGATAGTATTCTCACCGGCAACATGGAGGCCCTGACCGACAGCCTCAAGCACCTCTTCCTGCCTGCCATTGCCCTGGCTACGCATCCGATGTCGATCATCGCCCGCATGACCCGCTCCAGCATGCTGGAGGTCCTCCAGGAAGACTATATCCGGACGGCCCACGCCAAGGGCCTGCGCGAGCGGATGGTCCTGTCTCGCCACGCGCTAAAGAATGCATTCTTGCCGGTGATCACCATCATCGGCCTGCAAACGGGTGTGCTCCTGGCGGGCGCCATCTTGACCGAGACCATCTTTTCCTGGCCGGGCATCGGCAAGTGGATCTATGATGCTATTTTGGCCCGCGACTATCCCGTCGTGCAGGGCGGCACACTCCTTATCGCCGTCATCTTTGTGGTGGCCAACCTGCTGGTGGACCTGTCCTATGCCTTTCTAGATCCGCGCATCCACTATGAGTGAGGATTCTATGTCTGACGTACCGTTGACCCCCGGCCCACAGCGGGCAGAGGCCGGAGATGTTGGCTTTCGCGATTTCGCCATGCGCAAGCATCGTAGCCTGTGGGGCGATGCCTGGCAGCGGCTGATCTCCAGCACCACCGGCCGCGTTGGCCTGGCCATCGTGGTCATCCTTGTCCTGGGAGCCGTGCTCAGCCACTTTTTCTGGGAGTACAATCCAAAGACGGATCTCGACTATGGACTGAAACTCAAGCCTCCCAACCTGACCAGGACCGAAGAGATCGACTCCATCCATCCCTTTGGCACCGACAAGCTGGGGCGAGACATCTTTCGCCGGGTCGTGCACGGCGGATGGAACTCGCTGCGGGTCGGCCTCGTGGCCGTCGGCATTTCGCTGATCGCTGGCGGTCTGCTGGGCTTGCTGGCCGGTTTTTACGAGAGCATGCCCCTTGGCCCGGTGGGCAAGGTAATCCTGTTTGCCGCCACAGGGCTCATCTTTGGCGCGTCCATAGCCTGGCTGTCCCGCCAGACTTATCAGGTGCTCCTCTTTCTCCTGCTCGCCGGTGCGGCCCTCTTTTGGGAGAACCTATGGCGCGGCAAGCCACAGCGCAGCGTCGTCTTTGGTTTGGCCGGGTTGCTGCTGGGCGGCCTGCCGGGCTTGATGGTCGGGCCGCTGGTGGGCCTGGTCTGCGGCCTGGTGGGCATGATCGGTGGCTTGATTCTGGCCATGTCCCTCAGCGGGAACCTGGTCTCGAACGTCATCATGCGCGTCATGGATATCATCCTTGCCTTCCCCGGCATTCTGCTGGCCATCGCCATCGTCGCCATGCTGGGACCCGGGCTGGACAAGGGCATGATTGCCATCGGGTTCGTCGGCATCCCGGTCTATGCCCGGCTGGTTCGCGCTTCTGTTCTATCGGTCATCCAGGAAGAGTACGTGACCGCCGGCCTGGCAGTGGGCGTGGGGCAGGGGCGCATCCTGTTCCGGCACATCGTGCCCAACACGCTCTCGCCCATTATCGTTCAATCGACCATGGGCCTGGCGAGCGCCATCCTGTGGGCAGGAGCCCTCGGTTTCCTGGGGCTGGGTGCCATTCCGCCCGAGCCGGAATGGGGGGCCATGCTGGGCGACAGCTACAAGTTCCTGACCACCGGCGCCTGGTGGGCCGTAACCTTCCCCGGCCTGGCCATCATGCTCAGCGTCCTCGGTTTTAACCTGCTGGGCGATGGCCTGCGCGATGCGTTGGACCCGCGGCTGCGGATCTAGTCCGTAGTCCCCTCGTCGAGGAGAGGAAAAGTAGTCAATGGATAGTTCAATAGAACAGGTCGGGGACAGGCACGGCCCGCTGAGGATTGCCATTATTCTCGTCGCCATTACCAGCGTGTTGAGCCTGTTGTACGCCGTCCAGTACTACCTCGGTGGGCCGGTCCGGTTGTCGGTGGTCAGCCCCTTTCGCGACGTTGCGGTCAATCCAGAGGGCTCTCTGGTTGCTGCCGGGGCCGAAAATGGCATCGTCTACGTCTGGGAAGTGCCGCCGGACTTTGACACGATTCTCCCGGCCAGCTTTGACCTGGCCGAGGAAAAGCGATGGCCGGAGCACCGTCTCAGGGGGCATCAAAGTGCCGTGTTGGCCGTCGCCTTTACCGGGGATGGCTCGGCCCTGGTGTCCATCGACAGCAGTGGTCGCATCCTGACCTGGGAAGGCCCCCTCGGCGCGCCGGCCGTCGAAGAAAACCTGGGTGGCCCCCTTGCCGCCGCGGCCTTTGACGCCAGCGTGTCGCGGATCGCCACCCTGGGCCAGGACGGCCAGGTGCGCGTCTGGGACCTGGGGAGCGCCCAGGAACTCCAATCCCTCGGCCCCGTGGACAACGGAGCCTTTGCCGTTGCTCTCTCGAATGACGGCACCCTCGTCGCTGCCGGCGACGGCACCGGCGTGCGGATCTGGAGCGTTTCGGGCGAAGCGGGACAGGAGCTGCAAGGCTACTGGCAAGATCCGGAGGCCGAGGAGGGTTGGAAGGGCCACACCAAGGCGGTGACCGCCCTGGCCTTTAGCCCCGACAACGAGCTCCTGGCCTCGGGCAGTGCCGACACGACGGTCATGTTCTGGGAGCTCGAGACCGGCGAGATCCGCTGGCCCGCCGAGGGCCACTGGGCCACGGTGACGAGCATGCGCTTCGAGCCGAGTGGCGACTTCTTGTTGACGACCGGCCGCGACAACACCATTCGGAACCTGCGCACGGCGGGCGGCAAGAGCACCGCCTCGTACACCGGGCACCTGAACGCCGTCATGGCGGCGGCGTATGGACCCATTCCTGACACCGTCGTCTCGGCCGGCGGCGATGGCACGCTGCGGATCTGGGGAGCGGTCAACCAGAACGCCCTCCACATGGAATGGTCGCGCTTTGGCTTCCAGCCAACCTGGGGCGGCGCTCTGGCGGGCTGGATGCTGTTCAGCGGCGTGGTGGGGATGGTCGCCGTGTGGGGCATGCGCCGCCGGAACATCTGGAGCCACCTCCTGGCCATCCTCCTGTTCCTGGTGGGCCCCATCATCATCCTGGGCTTACCCTTGTTGGAAGTGCAGTCCTATCCCATCATGTTGGGCACCAAGTTGTCCATCTCCTGGCCTCTCCTGGCGCTGGTAGCCTGGTACGTCCTTCTGCTCGTCGTCCTGCTCCGCGGGCGGGTGGCCGGTGTCTTTGAGGCACCGCAGGGTGCCGACCTGTCGCAGCAGATCATGGTCAGCCAGCGAACCCGAGGCACCCGGCTGGGCATTTTCGGGCTGGCCGTCTGGATCGGCCTGCTGGTCGTCCTCTACTCGGTCCTGCGCCGTTTTAACCTCGACATCGCCTTCATGGGCCACTTTTTCTCGTTCATCATGGCCGGCGCAGGCCTGACGGTAGTCGTCTCGGCAGCCTCCATCGGCCTGGCCATCGTCCTGGCCATCCTGGGCGCCCTGGGCCGCCTGTCCAACAACCCCATCCCCAACGGCATCGCCAGCTTTTACATTTCGCTCATCCGCGGCACCCCTCTCCTGGTGCAGATCTTTATCTGGTACCTGGGATTGCCGCAGTTGGGCATCATCCTCAAGCCGTTGACCGCGGGCATCCTGGCCCTGGGCGTGAACTATGGCGCCTACATGACCGAGACGTTCCGCGCCGGTATCCAGGCCATCGGCAAGGGACAGCAGGAGGCGGCCCAGGCCCTGGGCATGACGGGCTCGCAGACCTTCCGGCGGATCATTGTGCCCCAGGCGTTTCGCATCGTCATCCCGCCCATCGGCAACGATTTCATCGCCATGATGAAAGACTCCTCGCTGGTCTATATCATGGGCGTCTGGGAGCTTACCTTCCGCGCGCAAAAGATCGGTCGCCAGAATTTCCGGACCATGGAAACCTTTCTCATCGCCGCGGCCTTCTATTGGCTCCTGACGGTCGTGTTCCAGTTCCTCCAGGGCAAGCTGGAGGACTACCTGGCCCGCAGTGAGAGGAAGTGAGAGGAGATTAAAATGGCGGAACCCATGATCAAGGTGCGTGGCCTCCACAAGTACTTTGGCCCTCTCCACGTCATCCGGGGCGTCGACCTGGATGTCATGCCGCGGGAGGTGGTGGTCATCATCGGGCCCTCCGGTGGAGGCAAGAGCACTTTCCTGCGCTGCCTGAACTTTCTCGAAGAGCCCTCGGCCGGGTCCATTGAGATCGACTCGGTAGAGATCCGCGCCCGGGAGCCTGCGCGCGAGCAGCGCCGCCACATCCGCGAGATCCGCCAGAAGGCGGGCATGGTCTATCAGCAGTTCAACCTCTTTCCCCACATGACCGCCCTGCAGAACATTATCGAGGCGCCTGTCATTGTCAAGGGCTGGTCCAAGGAAAAGGCGACGGCCAAGGGCGAGGAGCTGCTGCGCTGGGTGGGCCTTTCGGAGAAACGCGACGAGTATCCCTCCCGCCTGTCGGGCGGGCAGCAGCAGCGGGTGGCCATCGCCCGCGCCCTGGCGATGGAGCCCAAGATCATGCTCTTTGACGAGCCGACCTCGGCCCTCGACCCTGAGCTCATCGGCGAGGTAGTGGACGTGATGGAGCGCCTGGCGAACGAGGGCATGACCATGGTCGTGGTGACCCACGAGCTACACTTTGCCCGCGACGTCGCCGACCGTGTCATCCTCATGGCCGAGGGCATCTGGGCCGAGATGGGCACGCCCGACGAGCTGTTCAAGAACCCCAGGGAAGAGCGAACTCGCCAGTTCCTGGCGCACATTCTATAGTCGGAGCGGGCTTATGACAGAAAAGGTGTCGCGCGCGACACCTTTTCTGTCTTGAGCCCGCCGTTCGCAGTGCGCGGGTCACCGCGCCAGCCGCCTGGTGACCACCATGGCCATATCGTCGAACTGCTCGCACGTCCCGGTGAACGCCGCGACAGAGCCTGCCAGGATGGACAGGACGTCCTGGGCCGTCCCACTGCCCTCCTCGAGGAGGAGCCGGCGCAGGCGCGGCATCTCGAAGCGCTCGCCGCTGGCCTGGGTGGCGTCGGGCACGCCGTCGGTATAGAGCAGCAGCAGGTCGCCCGGCGCCATCTGCACCGTTTGCTGCTGGAAGGGCGCGTCCTCCAGGATCCCCAGGGCCATGCCCGTCGGATGGAGCTCTTCCAGGCGGTCGTCTCCCACACCGCCTGAAAGCAGCAGCGGGGGATTGTGGCCGGCGTTGACGTAGGTCACCTCGCCCGTGGCCAACCGGATCTCGGCGCAGAACAGCGTCACGAACATGCCCGCCGTCGAGTCGGCGCAGATCAGCCGGTTGGCCCGCTCAATTCTTTCCACCAACCCTGTCGGACCTGCCAGGCTGGCCCGCACGATGCTGCGCGTCAGCGCCATGAACAGGGCCGCCGGCATGCCCTTGCCGCTGACGTCGCCGATGACCAGCCCCACCTCGCCCTCGCGGGCGGCGAAAAAATCATAGTAGTCGCCCGATGTTTGGCGGGCAGGCTGCCAGGCGGCGGCAAACTCCCAGCCGGGTACCTGGGGCGTGGTCCTCGGCAGCAGGCTCGCCTGCAGCTCGCGAGCGACCTGCATCTCCCGCTCCATCCGGCCCTTTTCTACCGCAACGCGGTACAACCGGGCGTTCTCGATGGCGATGGCCGCGCTGTGGGCGATGGAAGACAGGAGCTCCAGGTCGTCGGGTGTAAACAGGCCGGCTTGCAGCCGGTTGTCCACATAGATCACCCCCGTGATCCTGCCCTGCACCTTCAGGGGGACGCACAGGATGGACCGCAGCCCAAGGGCCTGCACGCTCACCCGCAGCGACAGGCGGTCGTCGGTCTGGGCGTTGCTGGTCAGCAGGGGCTCGCCCTCCCGCGCCACCCGCTCGACCACCCCCCGCGAGATCTGGAACTCCGGGTCCTCGATCGTCTGGTGGTCCATTCCCCGGGCGACGCGAAAGACCGGCGCGCCATCCTCTTCCAGGAGCATCACAAAGCCACGCTCGGCCCGCATAAGCTCCACTACCTGGTCCATGACCCGGTTGAGCACCAGGTCAAGGTCCAGGGAAGAGTTGAAACTTTGAGACACGTGATACAGCAGTGAGAGCCTGTCCGTTGCGGGACGGGCCGGGTCTGAGCGCATGGCCGAATCTCCTGACGGGCTCAAGATTTCTGTCGTCATTATAGCGCAAAATATCGCGCCTGTCAACGAAGGCCGGCACGCCCCGGCTCTCTGCGCGCTGCGCGACCACCCGTGAGCGCCCGGGTTGCGGGATGGTGCTTCGCCGGGTAGTGTGCTATAATGGGGCGAGGAAGGGGAAAGGCCATGAGACGACGTACCTGGCTCCTGCTGTTGGTCTTGCTCGTTGCCTGCTCGCCGCGCACGTCCACCCCGACGGCTACGCCGCCGGCGTCCAGCCCGACGGCTCCACCGCCCAGCCCGACCACGCCCCCTCCGACGCCGCCCCCGGTGCCCGCCGCCTGGTGGCAAAATGCCGTCTTTTACGAGCTGTTCGTGCGGAGCTTTGCCGACGGCGATGGCGACGGGAACGGGGACCTGCAGGGCCTGATGGCCCGGCTGGACTACCTGAACGACGGGGATCCAGCGGGAGGCCAGGACCTGGGCGTGACCGGCCTGTGGCTGATGCCCGTCTTCTCCTCGCCCAGCTACCACGGCTACGACGTAACCGATTATACGACGGTCAACCCCGACTATGGCAGCAACGACGATTTCCGCGCACTGGTGGCCGAGGCCCACCGCCGCGGCGTGCGCGTCATCGTCGATATGGTTCTGAACCACACGTCCGACGAGCACCCCTGGTTCCTGGACAGCGCCTCAGGGCCGAGGGCCGAGCGCCGCGATTGGTACATCTGGGCCGACGCGAACCCTGAATATTCCGGCCCCCAGGCGCAGGTGGTGTGGCACGAGAGGGATGGCGACTACTACTATGGTTTCTTCGAAAGTGGCATGCCGGACCTGAACCTCCAGAACCCCGAGGTGACGGCCGCGCTCTACGAAGTGGCGCGCTTCTGGATCGAGGACATGGACGTCGACGGCTTTCGCCTCGACGCGGCGCGCCACTACGTGGAGGAGGGCCGTACCCAGATGCACACCGCGGCGACTCACGCCTGGCTGCAAGAATTCTACCGCTACAGCATGGAACTGGACCCCGAGCTCCTGACCGTGGCCGAGGTGTGGGACGTGAGCGACGTGGTGGCGACGTATGTGGGAACGGACGTGGACCTGGCCTTCGAGTTCTCCCTGGCCAAGGCCATCCTCCTCAGCGTCAACGAAGGTGGCGTCACCGCCCTGGCCTCGGCACTGAAAGAGCTCCAGCGCCTCTACCCCCGCGGGGGTTACGCGACCTTTCTCACCAACCACGACCAGGACCGGGTGATGAACGTCTTCAGTCGCGACGAGGCAAAGGCGCGGCTGGCGGCTACCATCCTCCTCACCCTGCCCGGCGTGCCGTTCCTCTACTACGGCGAGGAGATCGGCATGACCGGCTCCAAGCCCGACCCGCAGATCAGGACGCCGATGCAGTGGACGGCCGGGCCGCAGGCAGGCTTCACGACCGGGACGCCCTGGCAGCCGGTCAACGAGGGCTACGATGAGCGGAACGTGGAGGCCCAGGCGGCCGACGCCTCCTCGCTACTCAACCACTACCGGTCCCTCATCGCCCTGCGGCAGGCCCATCCCGCCCTCAGCAGCCTCAACCTCCACGTCCTGGACAGCGCCGGCCGGACGGTCCTGGCCTACCTGCGGACCACGGAGGAAGAGGCCATCCTGGTGGTCCTCAACCTGGGCATGAGAGAGACGGATGCCTTTGCCCTGGGCAGCCGGGAGAGCCCCCTGGCGCCCGGCCGCTACACCGCCCGCGACCTTCTCACCGGCGACGAGGCGGAAGCGCTCGTCGTCGCGGAGGGTGGGGCTGTGGAAGGCTACCAGCCCGTGCCCGTCCTGGCCCCGCAGGGCGCGCTGATCCTGGAGATGGCGCCGGCATTGCCCTGATCCCTCACCGAGTCGGCCTAGTACCGGCGGAAAGCGGGTGACAACCTCATGCCGTCCGAGCGGGAGTAGGCGCGCAAATCCGGCCAGGCGCGGCCTTGAGCCTGGCCCGTCTGGCCGCCGGCGCGCCAAAGCACGCCGCGGCCAGGCTGCGCTCGCGGTCCTTCCCGGTGCTCTTGTCCGTGGAAAGTTGGAAGCTATGCGGAGATGAGATCCGAATCGACCAGGTAGTCCTCTTCTTCCACTACGACGTCGTCTTCAACGTTGTCAACCCATTCGAGAGCAGGGGGATTTACGCGGATGACTTCCAGATCTGCTTCACACTGGTCGCACATAGCCGGCTGGCCCAGCCACGGCTTCCGCCCCAGGTAGATCCTCGCCCCGCAGTCTGGACAGTAGGCAAACGCCATCGTACTTACTCCTTTACACGTTCCTTTCGTTGTTGCGGTATCGAATTACAGCAACTATAGCTCACGGCCGTCTAAAACGTGCATAAAAAGGGTCCGAATAATGTCGCAAAACTGGATCGGGTGTGAGAATTCTTCTATTCTTCATCGCTCACTTGCGGATCGAACGAGTAGCCGATGCCGGGCAGGGTGAGAATGTAGCGGGGGCTGCGCGGATCGCTCTCCACCTTGGCCCGCAGGCGGCTGACCAGCCCGCGAACCAGGTCCTTGTCGCCGTGGCCGCTGTAGCCCCAAACGCGCTCGACGATGAGATCGGGCGAGAGGATCTGCCCGGGGTGGATCATGAGGGTGTAAAGCAGTCGGAACTCCAGGTGGGTGAGTCGCCGCGGCGGGCTGCCCCGGACCTGAACCGTGCGTGCTGCCGGATCGAGGGTCAGGTTTTCCATGTTGAGGGTGAAGAGGCTCGAAAGGGGAACGCTGCCCGCGCGCCGCAGCAGGGCGCGCAATTGCGCGATGAGCAGGCGGGCGCTGTAGGGCCGGCAAACCACCAGGTCGGCGCCGTTCTCCAGGAGATAGTACTGCAATTCCTCCGTCGCGTTCTCGACAATCATCACCAGCAACACTTCTGTCTCGGTACGAATTCGCCGCACGTTCTCCGCGCTGTCGCCGCCTACCGCCGCCAGCACCAGGTCGGCCGGGCGCTCCTGCCAGGAGTTCATGGCCCGTTCCAGGTCAGTCGCGGTCGTGACCGCCACGCCGGCCCTCTGGAGCGCCAGGGAGAGCACGGCTCGCTCGTCCGAATTCGACGCGATCAGCAAAGCGTACATGCCGTTCTTATAGCACTCTTATGGCGAGTTGTCAACTCTGCAAGCGAAAGGTTTGACCCATGGCTTGTGCCCGGCGCGCGGCGCCTACCAGCGGGGGCAGCGACGACGGGAGATGACGGCTGCCAACCCGCCGGCTGCCAGCCCCGCCTCCAGGGCTGCCTCCGTTGCCTGCCCATCCTCCGGATCCACGACGTGTACCGGCCGCGCGCCGGCGGCGGCCACCAGGGCCGCCAGGTCGACGGGCGGTCGAGGCCGCCCCTGGATGTCGCGCCCCGAGGCCGGGTGTGGCTGCCCGCCCGAAAGGGCCGTCGTGCCATTGTCCAGCACCACCACCAGCAAGGGCAGGCCGGCCTGGGCCGCGTCCACGAGGCCGGCCAGGCCGCTGTGCAGCAGGGCCGAATCGCCCGCCAGGGCCACCACCTTGTGCGGCAGCCCGCTGCGCACCAGCCCCGCCGCCAGGGCAATGCTGCCCCCCATGCCATACTTGGCGTCGAGGATCTGCCACGGAGGCAACTGCGCCCGGACCATGCAGCCGGTCTCGCCCGTGACGACAAAGGCCTCCCGGCCGCCGTGACGGTCCATGACGGCCGTCAGTGCCCTCAGCAGGGGAGTGTAGGGGCAGTCGTCGCACAGGGGCTGGCGGCTGGGCATGGTCCTCTTGCCCTCGTCCGCGGCCGGCCAGGGGTGCCCGGGCAGGAAGGAGGCCAGCGCCGCCCGCAGCTCGGGCGCCTGCAGCTCGCCCGCCCGGGGCAGATGGCCGCTCGCGCGCCCCAGGATGGGCAGAGACAGGCCGGCCCGCTGCGCCAGCGCCTGGATCTGGACCTCAAGGAAGGGGGCCGTCTCCTCGACGACGAGGATCTCGTCCCGCTCCCTCAAGAACGACAGCAGGCGTTCCTCGGGCAGTGGGTGCAGCGTGGCGAGGGCCAGGACCGACAGGGGCGACTGATCCGGCGCCGGCTCGG
>JAAYZQ010000096.1 GCA_012514775.1 Anaerolineaceae bacterium | reverse complement strand
GTTGTTGTTATCTTGCTTTCACCGTAGGGGACGATATAGCCTTGATCGGACTCGCAATCCCTACTTGATCGCCCCCTCCACAATGGCAATCTCTTCCGCGCTGAGGTCATACAGCTCGTACACCAGGCCATCGATCTGCCGGTCGATGGCCTCGATCTGGCGCTGGTAGAGGCGCTGCTCGGCAGGGATGGTGGCCGCGGCCAGCTTCTTGTGCAGGTCCAACATGCACTCCACCAGGGCGACCATACTGCTCGGAGTAGCCCCGCGTGTTGCGCACGTCCCAACCCAGGGCCTCGAAAAGGGGGTCGATGAACTCGACGCGCACCTGGGTCTCCTTGTACTCGGGGCGCCGGTAGACGTCCAGGTTGCGGGCAAAGCGTTCGACCAACTGCTCGACTTGCTGCCTAGATTTCTGATACGATTCTGCCAGGGCCATGGCCATGCCTCTTGTTGCTACAGCTCGTTCACGCGCGTGAGCGGGGCTTTTTCTCTGCGCTTACATTATAGCACTTCTGCGCAAAGCCTGCAAACTCCACGAGTGGATGATGGGGTCGTCCACTGGCCACGAAAGCCACGAAATGGCACGGTTGCCTTTCGTGCTTTTCGCGCCCTTTCGTGGGCTTCGTGGTCCAAAGGACCTGCCAGTGCGGGCAGCGATAAGGTGCGCCGCACCAACGGCAGGTGCAACGCACCGGAGGCCTGGCCCCATGCCCTCAAAGACGTGACACCCCCCCTGTTTTGAAGTATAATTGACACTCAGAATCTGCTCGCGAGGTGACGAAATGCGACGACCCATCCTGGCCGGAAACTGGAAAATGCACATGACCATCGCCGAGGCGACAGACTTTGTACGGAGCATCCGGCGTGGGCTGAACGGGGTCAAGGACGTGGACCGCGTCCTGTGCCCACCCTTTACCGTCCTGGCGGCGGTGCGAGACCTGCTGTCGGCCACCGAGATCGGCCTGGGCGCGCAGAACATGCACTGGGAGGAAAAGGGCGCCTACACCGGCGAGGTGTCGCCGCGCATGGTCCAGGAGCTGGCGCAATACGTCATCCTGGGGCACTCGGAGCGGCGGGCCTATTTCCACGAGACCGACGAGATGGTCAACCGCAAGATACAAGCCGCCCTGGCCCACGGCCTGCTGCCCATCGTGTGCGTCGGCGAGACGGAGGCGCAGCACGATGCCGGGCAGACGGAGGAGGTCGTCGGCTCGCAGGTGCGCGCCTGCCTGGCCGGGCTGACGGCCGAGCAGGCCGGCGGGCTGGTCATCGCCTACGAGCCTGTGTGGGCCATCGGCACGGGCAAGGCCGCCACCGTTGCCGGGGCCGGCGCGGTCATCGGCCTCACCATTCGCGGCACGGTGGCCGAGCTGTACGACCAGGCGACGGCCCAGGCCGTCCGGGTGCAGTATGGCGGCAGCGTCAACCCGGGCAACATTGCCGAGTTCATGGCTCACCCCGACGTCGACGGCGCGCTCGTGGGCGGGGCCAGCCTCAAGCCCGACTTTGTAGACCTGGTGCGGGTGGCCGCCGAGACCAAGCGCTAGCCTGCCCGCCACGCCCTGGGGCTCGAGAACCCGGGCCCCCAAAGCACGCTCAGGAGGAGAATCGTGTCCGTTGACCCAAAGCTGGCAAAACTGCACGATATGCAAGCCCAGGCGCGGCTGGGGGGCGGCCAGGACCGGATCGACCGCCAGCACGCCAAGGGCAAGCTCACGGCCCGGGAGAGGATCGAGGCCCTCCTGGACCCGGGCACCTTTCGCGAGATCGATCCCTTTGTCACCCACCGGACGGTGGGCTTTGGCATGGAGGAGCAGAGGATCCTCGGCGACAGCGTGGTGACGGGCTGGGGCAAGATCGCCGGCCGGCCGATCTATGTCTTTAGCCAGGACTTCACGGTCTTTGGCGGCTCGCTGGGCGAGGTACACGCCGAAAAGGTGTGCAAGATCATGGACATGGCCATGAAGAACGGCGCGCCGGTCATCGGCCTGAACGACTCGGGCGGGGCGCGCATCCAGGAGGGCGTCGTCAGCCTGGCGGCCTATGCCTTTGTCTTCTTGCGGAACGTCCTGGCCTCGGGCGTCGTGCCCCAGATCAGCGCCATCATGGGGCCGTGCGCCGGGGGGGCCGTCTACTCGCCGGCCATGACCGATTTCATCCTCATGGTCAAGGAGAAGAGCTTTATGCACATCACCGGGCCGGACGTCATCAAGGCCGTGACCCGGGAGGAGGTGACCTCCGAAGAGCTGGGGGGCGCCATGGTGCACAACTCCCGGAGCGGCGTGGCCCATTTCGCCGCCGAGAACGAGGAGGATTGCTTCGGGCAGATCCGCGCGCTGCTGAGCT
>JAAYZQ010000095.1 GCA_012514775.1 Anaerolineaceae bacterium | reverse complement strand
TGGACGATGGCGACGGTCTTGAAAACCGCTGTGGCCGAGAGGTCACCGTGGGTTCGAATCCCACTCCCTCCGCACGACGAGTTGCGCGCCGCATCTTGCGCGCTGCGCCTTGCGCACTGCGCCTGTGGCGCTTGACAACTGGGGAGGTGCCGGAGTGGACGATCGGGGCCGCCTGCTAAGTGGTTGTGGGGTTAAAAGCTCCACCCAGGGTTCGAATCCCTGCCTCCCCGCCTGCGAGCCCTCGTAGCTCAGTGGATTAGAGCGTCTCCCTGCGGAGGAGAAGGCCGAGCGTTCGAATCGCTCCGAGGGTACTGATCAAAGGCTCCCGCCAACCAGCGGGAGCCTTTTGTGTGCGGGCGCAGACGACAGCCTGCGCGGAGCCGACCACACGACTGCCGGCTGCGCCCTCGGTCCGTCGGCGAGACGGATGCGGAGTTAGGGCTACAAGCCCTCTAACAGCGTGGCCAGCAGCATGAGCGCCAGCCCCACGAGCACGAGCCAGAAGGCAAGGTCGGTGAGAACCGCAATGGTCACCACCGCTCCAATAAGCCCCAGAATCCCCAGGATCAAGGCAATGATCCAGGTCACCTGCCTTGGCGCATTCAGTCTCATGTTCTCCTCCTTGAAGGACGCGTCGAGATTCTCAATCCGATGACTCTCCTGGCTCCGCGGCCAAAGGCCGGTCAGAGAGTCCCCAACTCCTCACACGCCGGCGAGGAGCCTGTGGGCTAACTCGTGCGGAGGCGAATAGCCGGGCGTACGGCCCTCCCCCACTTGTGGCTGCAGCGTTGAAACCTCGATGAAGACACTCCTGTCGAAAGCCAGGAGCGATCCTACAAGACCTCTTGCAGTATACAGCAGAACCCGAAAGAAGTCAACCTTGATGGCGGGTGCTCGTGTGGCAGCGGCAAAGCAGACAAGAGACGATCCAACACCCGTACCGGTGCTCAGCCCCCGGCAAATGTGGGCGGCCTTCACGCCCGGTCGGGCAGCCTGGTCCGGGTGATCTTGACCACGATGCCTGCCTCGGTTGGATCGGGGCAGCGCACGAACTCGGTGGTGATTCCCTCCGGGTCGATCTCCTTGGCGTAGGGCGTGCTGGCGTAGGTCCACGGCAGCGTGCCGCCGCATTCGAGCACGCGGAGCATGCCGCCCAGGCTGTCCCTGAGCCAGGGACAGATCCGGCCCATGTCGGCGGGATACTGGAACCTGTCTCCCAACTGGTGGCACCGGGCCTGTGCCCCTTCTACAACCTCGACTTCGATGGCATATCTCGGCGATGGCATGTCTCTACCCCCCTTGTGAGTCCGGCAGCGAGCAGCCGGCAGCTCCTGGCCCGTTTCTCTTGACCCTGGATCGAGAGTGCGATCAGGCAGGCGGCATGCCGGACCCGGCGTGCAACCGCTGCAAGCGGGCCAGGGCGGCGCCATAACCCTCGTTTTGCCTCGCCCAGTCCACCAGGCGAGGGCAGGGGAATCGCTCGCACTGGGCGCAGTTGTCATGACCCCGCTGGTCGACGCAACAGGTCAAGATCCAGCAGTCGGCCGACCAATGGGTCTCGCGACTGCCCAGGCATCCGGTGCAGTACATCTTGCGATCGAGAACCTGGGCCATCCCCTCGCCCTCGGCCAGCCACCCCTGGCTCCGGAACCAGTCGACGACGACCCGCGCGGCGACCTCGTCGGCCGGCGCCAGCCGGATCTCGCACGGTCCACAATCCAATCCGCAAGCGGCCAACCAACCGGTGTCCATTTCACCCCCCCTTGCATGGCACACTACGTCGTCCGTCATAGCATCGGCTTGCAGCCGGACAAGGAGATTCTAGAATAGGGCCGCGGAAAAGTCAAACTGCCGGGGCCCGGAAATGGCGCCGCAGGCCCGCAAACGGCGCGAGGGCCCCGGCGCGCTCTAGAACAGCGGCCAGATGAGCGGCAAGAAGACCAGCGTGACGGCCAGGATGACCAGGTTGAGGAGGCTCCCGACGCGGGTGTAGTCGAAAAAGCGGTAGCCGCCGGGTCCGAGCACCAGGACGTTGGCCTGGTGGCCTACGGGAGTGAGAAAACTGGTCGAAGCGCCGATGACCGTCGCCAGGACAAAGGGCTGGGGATTGGCGCCCAGGCTCAGGGCGATGTCGATGGCGATGGGGACCATCAACACCGTGGCCGCGGCGTTGGACATGGGCTCGGTGATCAGGCCGGCCAGGATATAGATGCCCGCCAGGATGGCCAACGGGCCAATGCTGCCCAGAAGGCCCACGAGTAGATCGGCCAGGAAGCGGGCGGTGCCGGTCGTCTCCATGGCCGTACCCAGGGGCAGCATGCCGGCGATCAAGAACACGCTGCGCCATTCGATGCTCTGGTAGGCCTCGTCCATGGTGAGGCAGCCGCCCAGCACCGTCACCACCGCGCCGATGACCATGGCCGTGGCGATGGGCAGGTCTGCCAGGGTTGCCAGGATCAGGACGAGGGCCATGGCCCCAACGGCGATGGGCGCCTTGTGCTGGCGGCGCGTTTCCATCTTGACGGGCTCCAGGACCAGGAAATCGCCATCTTCCTGGAGCCCGGGCAGGCGGTGGCGTGGCCCCCACAGCAGCAAGGCGTCGCCGAACCGCAGCCGCACGTCGCGCAGGCGCTGGGTAATGACCTCGCCCTGGCGCCAGATGGCCAGGGCCGTGAAGCCGTAGCGATCCCGAAAGTGCGTGTTCCGTAGGGTGCGGCCCACCATGTGCGAGCGGGGGGCCAGGGTAGCCTCCACGACGTGGGCATCGCCGGACTCCAGATCGTCCAGGGCCCATTTGCGCTCGGCCTCGATTTCCAGTCCAAGGGCGCCGCGGGCGCGCATCAACCCCTCTACTGTGCCCTCCAGGAAAAGGAGGTCGCCGGGCTCCAGGCGTGTCTCAGGATTGAGCATGCTCAACATCACGTCGTCCCGAAGGATGCCGATGACCGTCAGGTCATATTCCGCCCCGAGGCGGGATTCACGCAGGGTCTGGCCCGCAAGCGTGCCATCCGGCGACACCCGGACCTCGCTGACGTATTCCCGCATGGCCGCCGCCTGTACCTCCTCCACCGGCTGCCGCACGGGGATCAGGTGCCGGCCGGCGAGCACCATGTAGAGGATGCCGGCGCCAAAGACGATGGCGCCCGTCGGCAGGAAGTCAAAGAATCTGAAACCGGGCAGCCCTTGATCGGCCAGCAGGCCGGCGGCGAGGACGTTGGGCGGCGTGCCGATGAGGGTCATGTTGCCGCCCAGGAGCGACGAGAACGACAGGGGGATGAGCAGCCGCGACAGCGGCACGTTGGCCTTGCGCGAAACGCCCACCACAGCCGGGAGCAAAACAGCCGTGGCCCCGATGTTGTTCATAAAGGCCGACATGACGCCGCAGGTGAGCATGATGATGGCGATGAGCCGCGGCTCGCTGGTACCCGCGAGGCGGATAATGCGCTCTCCCAAAAAGTCGGCGACGCCGGTCTTGAACAGGGCACCGGACACGATATAGACGGCCCACACGGTCACGACTGCGGGGCTGGCAAAGCCGGCAAACATTTCGCCAGGGCTGACCAGGCCCCCAAGGAACAGGGCCACGAGAACCAGGAGGGCGATCACGTCGACGCGCAGCTTTTCCGTGGCAAAGAGCACGACCGCCACGCCGATAATGGCCAGGGTGAGGGCAATTTGTGGCGTCATGTTCTTCTGTCCTTCGTGGATCGGGGCCGTGGCCAACGGCAGCGGGGCCAGGGCTGCGGTGGGTGTCACCCACGACTTGGCCGCTGGTTAGAGTTACCCGGGACCTCGGTCAATAGCGCAAGAGGGCCGCCAGCGGCCCGCCGCCGGGCACCCCGGCCGTGTCTACGGCATAAACCGTGCCACCATTCGACAGGGTCCGCAGGGCAGCCAGGTCGAGCAGGTCCTCGTCTCCGGCTTCCGGCTCCTCTCGCCTCTGGATGTTCCCCGTCTCCGGGTCAAAGCGCCCCCACACCTGGCTATTCAGGGACACCCACAGCACGTCCACGCGGCCGTAGTGAGCCGCCGGCACGACCTCTCCCACGCGGGTGGCCGTCCGCCCGGTGCCTGCCACCTGGGCATAGGCGTCCCGCGCCTGGCGCTGGGCGGCGGCAAAGCGGGGCTCCACAATCTCCCACGCCCGTGTGTGAAGCTCCTCAGCCCTCATCTCCTCAGGGTTGCCCGTGATCCCCTCGTCGTCCACCAGGTGGCGATAGCTGTTCGCCTCCCGGTAAATGGGCAGGAGATAGTCTACGCCGGCCAGTACCAGGGGTGACCGCTCGTTGCGCAGCACCTCCTGAAGGCCCTCGTCGAGACGCTGAAAGTAGCGGAGGATGCGGTTCTTGGCCTCGTCGTCGGGATCGTGGCCGTGAAAACCGGCCGCCCGATCGCCCCCCTCCTGCGCCATCCCCGTGCGGGTCTGGAACTGGAGGTGCGCTTGCAGGTCCTCGTGGGGCAGGGACTCGGCCATGCTGGTGGGGACTCCTTCCAGCTCGATCTCGTCCACGCCGTGGCGGGTGCCTTCCAGCAGGCGGACGTGGTCCTGGCTGAGGGCCAGGATGAAAAAGTGGCCGTCGCCGGCGAAAAACGGCAGCAGCGGCTTCAAGTGAAAGCGTGGGGCGACGACGAGCAGTTCTTCCAGGTCGAGGGGCAGGCGATAGGTGTGAAACTGCCCCGGCGCGGCAAACAACGCCAGGCCGTCGCTCGCGTGCCGCCAGAAGGCGGATTCGTCCAGGAGCGCCTGGGCAGGTTCCAACACCTCCCGCGCCACGGGGGAGCGCAGGCCGGCGTCGATCAGCCGCGCTTCCGCCTCTCCCAGCAGGTTCTTGAGGCGAAGCGGGTCCTGCTGGGTCTCCCGGCCGGCGCGATGGGTGGGCATAAAGATCGAGACGCAGGGGCTGGCATCCTGGGCCTCGAGAGCGCCAAAGTCGTCCAGGGTCAGAATGTCCATACTGGTACCTCCCGTACAAAAGGGTGATTCGACCGCCAACACCGGACCCAGCCAGCGAACAGGAAGCCAAGATCGCGCGACACGTCGCCGCCTGCCGGCTGGCGCCGGTAGGATCGATGCTCTTGGTTCGCGACCTGATCGATGTCCCGGGGAACAACATTGTCAGGGCATATGGCGAGGACGCTCGCGAAATCGAGCATGAGATGGGGCAACGCCGCCCACGCGCTCATTGTGCCATCAAACGCCGCATTTGTCAAAGGATGGCACCATGTCCAAGTGGCCCGAGCCGGAGCAAGAGCAGGCAGGCCCAACGATGTGACAATAGGCCGGCTGGCGGATGGTCCCTGGCGTGCCCGGGCGAGCCTATGGGCTGCGGGCCATCAAGAGTTCGTCGTAATAAACACCGTCGTGATAAATGGCCTGGGGCTCGAGGCCGTACACCTGAAAGCCGGAGCGGACGTAGCAGAGGATGGCGGGCACGTTCGCCGAAGCCACCCCCAGCTTGAGGATCGTGATCTCTCGTGCTCGCGCCCAATCGCGGCAGGCGGCGATGAGCCCGTCGGCAACGCCCAGGCCGCGCCAATCGGGCCGGACGTACATGCTCACCAGGTAGGCACTGTGGCGCGACTTACGCGCCCGCGAATAGGCGACGCCGCACATGCCCAGCAATTCCTCGCCGTGCGCGGCAAAGTACATCATCACCTCGTTGTCGGGATGGTCAAATCGCAGCCGTTGGACCCAGTAGCTCATGGGCATGGCAGCGTACTTCTCATAGTCCGAAGAGAACGCCTCCGGATGATTGTGCAGCGCCTCCAGGCGCAGATCTCGATAGGCTGGCGCGTCCCCTTCCAGGCCAGGACGGATGATCACCGACCCACGCGGCGTGTTGATGTGCATCCCTTCCTCTGCTTCCATGCTCTATCTCCTGTACCAATGATTTCGGACGGGGTGCCCTGCTTCACGTCGCCAACCTGGGCCGGGACAGCGTCCTGGGTCCCCACAGGAACACGACGACCACGGCTACAACGATGATAAGCACGCCGGCGGTAAAGGGGTCATAGTGCGAGCCATAGTTGGGAAAAAGGTAGACCCCGACGTTGGACACGGCGTGAAAGGCAATGGCCGCGAACACGCTCCTGCCGGTGTTTATGTACACCCAGGCGATGAGCACCCTGAGGGCAACCGAAGAGACGCGCTGCCAGAAGATCCACGACGCGCTCTCGCCTGCCTGGATGTCGGGCAGGAGGTGCCACAACTGCCACACGATGCCGACGATGAGGGCAGCTCCCAGCGCGCGCCACCGCTCCTCCAGCGGATCGAAGGCGTAGCCCATCCAGCCCAGCTCCTCGCCGATGCCCGCTGCGGTGAACATGAGGAGGTAAACCGGCACCATCAGGAGGGGGATCTCGGGGTCAGGGAGGGGGCTTCCCGCCAGCCTCAGCCAGGTGTACGACAGGACCATGATGAGCGGCAGCAGCAAAAAGATGGGCAGGTACCAGGCCGGCGGGATCTTTATCCCGTCAAAGGCCCTCTTGAGCAGGGCCTTCACCCCCTCCCTGCCGCTCTCCCGGTGGACCAGGATGACGGCCGCGATTATGGGGATGAGGACCATGGGCGCGGTGATGGGCAGGTTGGCAGGCACGTCCGGCAGAAGCCGTTCCCCCCAGAAGATCAGAATCCAGAATGGGACGGATAGCAGGAACACCAACAGGAAAAAGAGATAGGGCGATCTATTTGCTGACTGGACCCTGTCCATGATGCGCTGGCCCTCCGACTTGTGCCTGCGACCGGGGCGCGTCCCTGGGCGCTGTAGCATCCAGGGGAAGGTCTGGTTTCATCAGTTCCTCAATAATCCTGTACAAGGGTCGAGTATTCTGGAAGCACTGCTCACACATCGTCTTCCAGGCCGTAGGCACTCTCCAGCAGCTCGCGGAACCGGGCGGCAAAGCGCGCCGCCGGGGCGCCATCGACGATGGCGTGGTCGACGCTGATGGTTACGCATAGGAACTCGCGGTCCTGCGGGCCAGCGTCGACCAGAACCTGCCTGCAGCCGATGCCGCCCAGGGTGACCGCCAGGGTGTGGTGGCTGATGGGGATGCCCCAGCCACCTACACTCCCACGGCCCGGCCCGCCGAACATACCCACGGAGGACATGGCCACGGTGCCCAGCCCCTTCTTGTGCATGTGGGGGCTACGGGACACACTGGCGTAAAAGGCACGCCGCACTGGGCCCGGCAGCGCCATCAACAGGCGCATCACCTTGAAAAAGCTGCGGGTCGTTTCCTGCTTCTGGAACGCCCGGATGTCCTCGTGAATCTGGCGGAGGGTCTTCTTGTTGGCCGCCCGAATGAACAGGGCCATGACCACTTTTTCGCCATCGCCGGCATCGCCCTCGACCATGGCGTTGACGTCAACGTCGTCAAAGACGACGAGGCGGTTGCGCCAGTCGCGGTAGGCCTGGACGCGGGGGTTTTCGGCCACGGCCCGGGCCAGGCAGGCGATGGCAAAGGCGGTGAAGGACAGCCGCTCGCCCGTGCGGGCCTGGTGCTCGCGGATGAGCTGCCGCGCCCGGGTCACGTCCACCTCGATGAGCCCGTGGATGGCACCCTGGATCGTGCCCGACCGCACGCCATCGGCCTGCATCCTCCGCCCCGGCGACATGGGAATCGTCCGATAGCCCTTATCTTTCGCCATTATGTTCTCCATCGCCAGGCCAGGCACAGGTCACACCGGTAACCACACCGCCTCAGAATCCCCTCCACGCTCCGTTTCCCTTGCCAGACAAAAAGATAGCAACCAGCGCCATTGTAGCACAGTTTTTGGGGGCCGACAAGGGATGCCGGCAAGTCTATCATGCCCTGGGCGAGATGTTGGCCCCGGCTGAGTTGGTTGTCAAGGCCGCGTCTGGCCGGGGGCAGAGCGATCCTACCTGAGGGGCAAGAAGTGGCCGTGGGAGAATGATGCCGCGGCAGTACGTTTATGTCAAGCTTATGTGCCGAGCCCTGGCTGCGCGCGCC
>JAAYZQ010000644.1 GCA_012514775.1 Anaerolineaceae bacterium | reverse complement strand
GGCCCGGAGACCGCCGCCGCCCTTGGCCAGGACAGACTGCTGGGGCCCGACGATCTGTGGTTCAGCGGCCAGGTGGCGGACGAGCGCCAGGCGGCGGGCGTGTCTGTGTGTGCTGCGGCAGTGGAAGGGGGCGCGCCTATCTGCCAGGCGTTCGAGGCGACGCCGGGGGAGAACCCCGGGTTCGCCGACTGGCGCGCGCCGGCACCGGTGCTGGCGGACAGCGACGGGGTGCCGCAGACCTTTGTCTTCTACGGCTACGACGGCGTGGGGAACCGGACAGCGGAGCCTGTGACCGCTTCGGCCCGGGTGGACATCGTCGCGCCCCGCGGAGAGGTTCGCCCGCTGCTGAGCCGCGCAGTGCAGGGCGCCAGCAGCCCGGTTCTGGCCGGCACCGTCCGGGATGGAACCGGGGTCGAGCGCTTGCAGGCGTACGTCGCCGGACCGGGGCTCCAGGTCACCTGGTACGACCAGGATGACGACGGGTTCAGGTTCGACGGGAAGGCGTGGGCGCTGGACGTCCGTTTCGACGAGCCCGGAGCCTACAGCCTGGGGGCGGAGGCCTGGGACGTGGCCGGGAACGTCCGCCGCTGGGGGCCGTTCCTCGTCGTGGTCGTGTCGCCGGCCGCCGACCTGTCCCTCGCCCTGTTGGCTGCGCCTGTGCCGGCGACGAGCCGCCTGCCGTTGGACTATACGGCGCGCGTGGCGAACCTGGGCCCGCAGCTTGCCTCGACGACGGTGGCGACGTTTACCTTGCCCTCAGGCGAGGAGCTCCTGCGGGCAACGCGCGGGTGCGAGCAAGATGGCGACGTCCTGGTCTGCGCGTTGGGAGACCTGGCGCCGGGCCGGAGTCGAGACATCACCTGGCGCATGCAGGTGCCCATGAAGAGCACCGGGCCGCTCGCCTGCCAGGGGACGGTCAGCTCCGGCACGCTCGATCCCGAGCCCGGCAACAACCGGCGCTCCCTGCTTACGGCCGTCCGGCCGTACTCGCCCGACGGCGCGCTGGTGTGCGATGGGCCCAACCTGCTGGCGAACGGCGGTTTCGAGGAGGGGTTCCGGCCGGACGGCGTGGCCCGCTCGTGGACCGGCTTTCACACCGGCAGAGGGGCCGAGTACGGGTACCGGGAAGACCGGTGGGATCCGGTGGTATCGGAGGGCGAACACAGCCAGTTGATCGCCATCGATACCATCGACATGCGCGGCTGCGCCGAGTGCGAGCGCATGGCCGGCATCCGCCAGGCTGTGGGCCTGCTTCCGGGCGTCAGCTACGAGCTGTCGGTGGATGCCATCATGCGCGAGCGCGGCGCGTACCCGCTGGAGGACCCGTACCGCTACATGGTGGGCTGGGGCTTTTCGGCCGGCGGGGGCACGGATCCGGCCGGCATGGCATTCCGGGAGTGGCTGCCTATGCGCTCGGTCTACCAGATGGCCATTCCCGGCGCCTGGCTCTCCTACCGGACGCGGTTCGAGGCGCCGGGCGAGGACGTGACGATCTGGCTCTATGCCCTCAAAAAGTGGGCCACCCTGGAGCGAGAGCTGGATGTGAACCTCGACAACGCGACCTTGCGGCTATGCCG
>JAAYZQ010000643.1 GCA_012514775.1 Anaerolineaceae bacterium | reverse complement strand
TTGCTTTGGCTAGCCACTATGGTATTTCTTTTTAAGGAGGGGCCCATGCCTTGATGCCCTGGTGCCTGGCAGGAGGAAATGTGGAGTCACGTCCCGATCTATAGCTGTGCTGAACCGGTGAACCGGGCTTGCGCAATCCGTGCTCTGGGGTTATAATGGGCGCCAATCGCCTGGTCAACGAGCGGGTCGTGGATTGGCCTGCGTATGCTGCTTGAGCAGTAAACTAGCCTGGAAGAGTGCCCATGGACCCGCATACGTGCAGGGCACTTTGAGGATGATTCGGAATGGCTCAACACGTGGTCGTTATCCCGACCTATAACGAGTGCGAGAACATCGAGTCCCTGGTAAACGAGATCGTGGGCCTGGGACTTGGCTGCCGGATCGTCGTCGTCGACGACAACTCACCTGATGGCACGGGACAACTGGCAGACGAGCTGGCCGCCCGCTGTGCCGACGTTGGCGTCATCCATCGCCCTGGCAAGCTGGGCCTGGGCACTGCCCACATTGCCGGCATCAAGACCGCACTGTCGAATGGGGCTTCGCACATCATAACCATGGATGCCGATTTTTCTCACCACCCGCGTCACTTGCCCGACATGCTGACCGGGCTGGACCGCTACGACGTCGTCATTGGCTCACGTTACGTGCCAGGAGGAGGTACCCTGGGTTGTACCTGGCCCCGCAAAGCACTGAGCCACGGGGCAAATCTCATCGCCCGCTCCGTGCTTGGCCTGGCGGCCGGTGACGCCACGGCCGGCTTCCGCGGCTACCGACGTGCAGTCTTGGAATCCATCGCCCTGGACGAAATCGTCTCCAACGGCTATTCCTTCCTCGTCGAAATGCTCTATCGCTGCCAGAGGCAAGGCTGGTGCATCGGCGAGGTGCCCATCATCTTTGAGAACCGGCAGCGAGGTGCCAGCAAGATCTCCCGAACCGAGATCCTGCGGGCCATGCAGACCGTGCTCCGGCTAGGACAGGAGAGGCTAACAGGCCGCTGGAGGCCGGCGAAAGAGGGCTGTTAATGGTGATAGGGGCCGGCCGCGCTGGTGCTCGCCTGACCATAGCAAACCTGGCAGTTGTCACTCTCTTCGTGGCCATCGCCACCATGGTGACCAGTACCGGGCAGCCAGCCGACACCGACACCTGGTGGCATCTCAAGACCGGCCAGTTGATCTGGCAGCAAGGTCGCATTCCCCTGTCCGACCCATTTTCCCACACCGTGGCGGGTGCACCCTGGATCGACCACGGATGGTTGGTGCAGGCCATCCTCTGGCCGTTCTACCAGGCCTTTGGCCTCGGCGGGCTGGCGCTGCTCCTGGCCGCTGCCATCACCCTGACCTTTGCCATCGTCTACAAGCAGTGCGCGGGGCGCCCCTACCTGGCGGCGCTGGCAGTTCTGCTGGCTGCCATTTCCTCCTCGGTTGTCTGGGCCATTCGCCCCCAGATTGCCAGCCTGCTACTGACGGCTGCCGTTACCTTCCTGTTGTACCGCTACCGGGAAAGCGGCCAGGCGCGCTGGTTGTGGCCTATCCCGCTCCTGGTTGTAATGTGGGTGAACTGCCACGGAGGCTTTGTCATCGCCTTTATCCTTCTGGGCTGTCACCTGGTGGGCGAGGTCCTGAACCGCCTGTTACATTCTGATCCAGAGCGGCCATTGCCAGCTGCGCAGCCTCGCCTCCGCCCTCTGCTGTTGACCCTGTTGGCTTGCCTGCCCGCCACGCTGCTGAACCCCAACACCTACAAGATGCTGCCTTATGCCTTCCAGACGGTGAGCGTCGGGCCGCTGCAGGACTATATCCAGGAGTGGGCTCCCCCAAACTTTCATAGCCTGCAGATACAGCCCTTTGTCTGGCTCCTATTGCTGACGATGGGAGCGCTTGGCCTATCGCGACGCCGGGCAAATTGGATCGAC
>JAAYZQ010000094.1 GCA_012514775.1 Anaerolineaceae bacterium | reverse complement strand
GAACGGCTTAAGCGAGCGGGTGGGCAGTGCGCCGTTGGTAGTGCGACGTTGGTAGTGCGGGCTTTAGCACGCCGTGGCCTTCTGAGCGCGATGAATCGCACACTACGAACGGCTTATCCGAGCGGGTGGGCAGTGCGCCGTTGGTAGTGCGACGTTGGTAGTGCGGGCTTTAGCACGCAAGGGCCTTCTGAGCGCGATGAATCGCGCACTACGAACGGCTTAACGGAGCGGACGGGTCAGTGCGCCGTTGGTAGTGCGACGTTCGTAGTGCGGGCTTTAGCACGCCTCTGGCTCAACGAAAGGAGCTAGACCTTGTACGAATATCGGAACTTAAGCCCTGCGGAACGTACCAAGCTCGTCGAGGAGCGCCTGGCCCACGGTTATCCGCCTCATTCTCCGCCGCACCCGTATCAAGATCAAGAGTATTATCTCTTGACGTGCACCTGTTTCGAGCACCAGTGCCACATCTCCAGCCCGGAACGCAGGCAAAGGCTTCTCGATGACCTGTTTGAGAAGTTTATTACAGAGGGAGTCGAGATCCGTGCCTGGATAATTTTGCCCAACCACTACCATCTCCTGGCGCGGATCACCGATTTCAGAGCCTTGGGAACTACCTTCCGCCTTGTACACGGTCCCCTGGCGCGAGAGTGGAACCTGGAGGACAAGAGCCCTAGTCGCAAGGTCTGGTATCGATTCGCAGACCGAGCGATTCGCTCGCCTGCCCACTACTACACGACCCTGAACTATGTGCATTATAATCCGGTGAAACATCGTTGGGCAGAGTCACCCTATGACTGGGCAGAGAGCAGCGTGCATTGGTACCTGGAGCAGGAAGGCCGCGAGTGGCTGCGGGATCTATGGACTCGTTATCCTGTCCGCGACTTTGGACGGGGGTGGGATGATTTCTAGGGCGTGGCCGGGGCGGCGTTCGTCGTGCGGGCTTGGGCGCGCCGAGGCGTTCACAGCGCGATGAATCGCGCACTACGAACGGCTTGGGCGAGCGGGTTGCCGGGGCGGCGTTCGTTGTGCGGGCTTGGGCGCGCCGAGGCGTTCACAGCGCGATGAATCGCGCACTACAAACGGCTTGGGCGAGTGGGTGGCCGGGGCGGCGTTCGTTGTGCGGGCTTGGGCGCGCCGAGGCGTTTAGAGCGCGATGAATCGCGCACTACGAACGGCTTGGGCGAGCGGGTTGCCGGGGCGGCGTTCGTAGTGCGGGCTTGGGCGCGCCCAGGCGTTCACAGCGCGATGAATCGCGCACTACGAACGGCTTGTGGTCGCAGTTAGAAGCTGCCCACCGTCGGCCAGCCGTCCCCGCCCTCGCCCGCGGGCGGGGACACGTGCCACGCCTCGCTGGGCGGAGCCAGCCGCCACGAAATGGGCGGCGGCTCGCTCCCGCTCTGCAGGACCGGATCCGACGGCCCCCGGGCCGCCAGCAGGATCTCCACGGCTCCGGCTTCGGCCGGGATGACGTACATCACCGCGTAGCCGGCTTCGGTCAGCCCGGCTTGCAGCGCCGAGGGGTCGGCCGCCAGCTCGGGATGGGCTTGCAGGTAGGCCGCCAGCCCGGCGCCGGGATAGAGGATGCCCGCGGCGTCCATGGGAAAGCGCAGCGCCCCCGGCTCTTCGTAATAGAAGTGGTCCCACAGGGGTACGTCCTGCATGGCCGCCACGCCCCGGGCGGCGGCTTCGGGCCCGCTGGCCTGGCCGTAGCCTTCCAGGAAGGCGGCGGCCAGCTCGCCCAGCAGGTCGCCGGCGTACGCCTCGGCCACGGCCGCCATCTCCTCCCGGCCCTCCCCGGCGTCACCGCTCAGCAGCAGGGCCTCGGCCCGGCGGAAGGCGGCCAGGGCTGGCCAGTTGCCCTCGCCCTCGCCCGGCTGCCAGTCCTCCTCGTCCGCCAGGCGCAGCACGGCGTCATAGCCCGTCACCGCCTGCCCGTACTCGCCGCTGCGGAACAGGACCTCGGCCTCGTTGGTCAGCCAGCGCAGCCGGTCCTCCACGGTGGGCGGCAGCTCGGGCCCCCAGCCGCCGGCCTCCAGATCGACGCTCTGCTCGGCGGCCACGTAGTGCCCCGCGCCCGGGCTCCAGCGCCACACCTGGCGCCCGATGGGATGGTTGACCATCTTGTGGTCGAACCCCTGGCCGTAGAGCTGCGGGTAGGTCAGGACGATCTGGCTGCGGCCCTCGCCCGCCGGTTCCGGCTCCAGGGCAAGGCGCGATTCCCCGGCCCAATTGACCAGCGTCGCGGAAAAGATGAGGTGAAAGCTGCCCTCGTGCCAGCGGTAGAATCGCGGCAGCACCCGGTAGCTGCTGCCACCGGCGCCTATGGTGCTGAACAGCACCTCGGGCAGGCCGTCGCCCGTCAGATCCCGGACGTCGACCCCCGGCAAATCCACGTCCATCTCGGTCCCCACCACGGGGAACTCGGTCTGGATGGCGTCGATGTCCGGCGGCAGGATGTGGCCGGCGGGGCGCGGGTCCCCGCCCTGGGGGGTAAAGACGAAGAGGGGCAGGCCCATGACCGGGATGTACAGCACGGTGTCGGGCCTGTCATCGCCCGTCAGGTCGGTGGCCCAAACGAGGGCCATGGCCGGCTCGGCGCCGCCGGGCACCGGCACCGGGCCGATCGCCTCGGACAGCGCTTCGGCATCGCCTCCGTCCGCCAGCCAGGCGGCGACGCCCTCCAGCACGGCGTAGGCGGCCGGCCGGGCATCGGCCACCGGCTCGTAGGCGGCCAGCGCCTCGCGAACGTCATCCAGCGGGCCCGCGGCGGGAGCGGCCCCGGTGGGCCGGGCCGCGGGCGACGTGGCCGTCGCGGGTGGCGTGGCCGTTGCCGCCGGCGTCTCGGTGGGCGGCAACGTGGCGGGTGGCGTCTCGGTGGGCAGGGCTGTGGGGGCGGCGGGCGGTGTGCCCCCATCGGCGGTGAGCATCGCTCCACAGCCCGTTGCCAGCAGCGTCACGATCAAGAGCGCCAGCCACGGGACGTGTCCCGAGCGCTGTTGAAAGATGGCTGGCGAAATCCGGCCTTTCCTCGTCATCCTCGTCCCCTCTTTCCAGGGGGCGAACCCCCAGGGCGGGCGCGTGCCCGCTCCCTTATCCCTGGGGGTATTATAGCGCATTGCCCGGCGGCTTGCCCCACGCCCGGCCGGCGCCTGGCCGTCACTGCCGCCCGGCGTGGCGCTATGATCAGTGCCCTCCCTGGCGCGCCTGCCTGGCCGCCCTTACGATCAGGACGGCTGCGGTAACGACAGCGGCAGCAACCAGCAGCAGGGGCAGGACCCCCCGCCAACGACCCGCCGGCGGCTCGGGCTCGGCGGGGGCCATGGCCATCCCCGGCCCCAGGGCGACCAGGTCCTCGGCGACGGCGGACAGGGGCGCCGTCCGGCTGCAGATGCTGGTATGGAGCTCGCCCTCCACGGCCCGGGCATAGACCAGGTACTCCTCACCGACCTCGAAGGGAAAGCCGCAGCTCACGCTGTGGCGGGCGGTGACGATGACCAGGTTGTGAACGGCTGGCCCCTTCCACACCCGCTCCACCTGGAAGACGACGTGCACCGGGTCCCCCGTGCTGACCATCGCACCCTGCGGGGCGTCGATGCGCAGCACGCGCCCCGCCAGGACCGCCGCCGACCTGGCCATCTCCTCTCCCGGCGATGCGACCGCGGCGCACAAACAGGCCCGCGCCCGCCCGGGGGCCAGCAACAGGGCGCCGGCAACGAGCACCAACAGCCAGAGCTTCCGTCTCATGCGCGTCCCCCCTTTTCTCCCCCACCTGTACGGGCAACCCTCGCGGTTGCCCTGCGGTGCTACTCGTCGCCGTACGCTCCTGCCTCGACATAATACCACGTCCCGGCCCGCAGGCCGTGGAACGCCACCATGTCCTCGTTGCTCCGCGGGTTGAACATGGCTGGCTCGCAGCATTGGTTGTGAGGCACCTCGTCGTACGTCTGTGGCAGGGTCTCGCCGTCATACGATAGGTGGATCACGCCGTCGGCCTCGTAAAAGTAGAAAGGCTTGCCGCCCAGCAACTGGAAGCCAAAGACCTTGTCGTGGCCCAGTTTCGGCCCCAGGTCCTCGCCGTCGACGATGACCTGGTCCTCCAGCTCCAGGGCCCAGTGGTTGTCCCACACCACAAAGCCGTTCACCGGATGGCTGACCATCATAGGCGCCGTCCCGCTATAGACCTCGCGGCCGCCCACCCAGACGCTGTACTCCATGTCGATGCCCTGGCCCTGTGTGGCCACCATGGCCGCCTGCTCGTCGCCCAGGTAGGCGGGGGGCAGCATGTTGCTGTCCATGGCCTGCCAGGGCATGGGCCCCTGGGCGCTGATGAGCAGGTGCATGGGCTGCACGTTGGGCGCGTTCTCGGCGGCCATGACGAAATCGTCACCCGAGGCGCTGACCGAGGGCCGCCAGACCCGGCTTAGATCGAGCAACAGGGGCTCGGCCTCGTCGCCGTGGTACAGGTCGTAAAAGGTTCGGTTCCACTCGGCGTTGAACTCGGCCTCCAGGCGGTAGCCAAAGGGCGCCAGGACCTCGTTGTATTCCGCCACCAGCGCCTGGGGGTCGGGCTCGCGCCACGCCCCGCGCTTGTCCAGGACGTCGCTGCCGATGCGCTGCATGTACTCCAGGTGCGTCGGTCTGTCCTCGGCATCGGCGACGATGGGCGCCTCCTCCACGATAAGGGCTCCCGGTCCGGCCTGCCCGACGCCGGGGGCGGTCACCTGCACCAGGAAGCCATAGCTCGCGCTGTTAGAGTTGGCCCACGATGCTTGCAGGTCAAGGACATAGAGCCCGGGATCGAGGCTGATCTCGAGGGACGACGTGCGCGCCGGGTCGAGGGGCAGTTGTCGCCCGCCCGTGGGCCGCCACGCCCGCCCTTCGGGACCGGCGCCGCCCGAGTCTATCGCGTCGGCGGCAGTGACGGGGATGGCGCGCAGCACCACCCGCGAGGGCGGCTGCTCCAGGCCCAGGTCAAGCGTCGCCGCGAAGGGCGACGACACCTCCAGAGGCTCCGCCGGGGTAATGAGGCCGATGGCGTCGGCACACACGCCCACGCCCGCGCCCGGGTCCGTCCAGCAGTAGCTGCCGATGCCGGCCACCTGCTCCTGTTCGCCCACCCGCAGGGTGGCGACCGGCGGGCGTCCGTCCTCGCCGGTGCCGGGCTGGAGCGGCGCGGTGCCGGGACCGGCGCCGGCCTCGCCTTCCACCTCGACCACCAGCTCGTCGATGTAGTAGGTCACCTCCGTCTCCCAAACGGCGCTGATGCCCACGGCCACCCACAGCTCGCCGCCGGGGCCGGGCGCGGCCGAAAGGCTGTAGCTGTAGCGCTGCCAGCCCTCGGCCTGGTCGGCCTGCTGGGAAAGGTCAAAATCGGCCTCGGCGGCGGGCGCCTGCCCGCCGGCATAGGTCGCCACGTTGGCCAGCGTGTTAAAACTCTCGGACGGGCTCCACAGGTCGAAGGACAGGCGCACCGTTCGCGGCTCGCCGGGCAGCACCGCCAGGGGGCGGGCCAGCCAGATGGTTCCGTCATCCTGGCTGCCGTCGATGCGCAGGCGCAGCGAGCTGTTCCCGTCGGAAGCCTGCTCGTCGCTCAGTTCAACCGACCAGGCCACCTCCTGGCCGGGCCGGTTCGGGTCCTGGGGCACGTCGGCGCCCACGTGCCAGCCCGCCAGGCTGCCCTCAAAGCCCTCCGTCAGCGGCGGCGATTGGGGCTCGGGCTCCGGCGTGGGCAGGGGGCTCGGCGGTTCGGTGGCATCGGGCGGCGTGGTGGCATTGGGCGCCGCGGCGCCGCACCCCGCCAGCAGCAGCGCCAGGATGATCATCAGGAACAGGTGCGTACTACGGATCATGGTTTCCTCCTTTGCTTCCTCGTTGTAGCCGGGCAGGCATCGTGCCTGCCCTTCTCAGGTTGGGCCGTGGAGGGGCAAGCAGGCAAACCCCTCAGGGCGAGCTGCCTGCTCCCCATGTTACGGTCTCAAGACTGAACTGACAAGTTCGTAGTAACGGCTTCAGCCGTTTTCTTAGCGTAACCACCCATCAAATCATGGTGGACAGGCGGCTGGTCCGAGGGGCATTATAGTCCGTCTCCCGAGGCCTTGCCCCACACTCGCCCGGCGCTTGGCCGTCACTTGAGGTTTATCCCTCCAACCCTGCGGTAAAGACCAGCGCCCGGCCATCGGCCGTCTCCAGCCAGAGCTGCCGGCCGTGGACCTGGGCGGTCTCGGCTTCGGCCAGCCAGCTCAGCAGGCGCTGCTCCTGCTCCATGACCCCCTCGGGCTCGCAAAACATCTTGGTCGAGACCGGGTCCTCGATGCTCAGCGACGCGCCTTCCAGGCTGTAGGGCGCCGTGTACTGGTTGCAGCCGGCCGTGCCCGCGGCGGTTCCGTCCCGGAACGCCAGCGTTACGTCCGTCCCGGCAACGGTGTCCAGCGGCGCCGGCAGCGGCTGCTCCAGCCCCGCCTGGTCGTTGGGCTCCACGAAGGAGACGAGCGCCCACGTGGTGCCCTCCACGGGCGGCACCTCGCCGGCCGCCAGCGGCTCAAAGACCAGGCTCTCGCCGCGCTGCGAGAGCAGTTCCAGCGACGAGCCATCCTCGGCCAGGCGGAAGCGGTCCGTCCAGCTCAGGGCATCGGTAAAGGTCCCCTCCTGCCGCAGCAGGCGGTCCTGGTCCTCCTGCGTACCGGGCGCGATACAAACGTGGCCCATCATGGCCGTGTAGTAAAAGTTGAGGCCGTCCTCGCCGGCCCGGTAGCCCAGGACGTAATCCCGGCAGCCGGCGTGGCCGCCGGCCCGGTGCTCGTCGTGGAAGGCCAGGGTGAGGGTCGAGCCATCAACCGGGGACTGCCCGTCGAGGCTCACCAGCCGCCAGGCCGTGCCCGGCAGCGCCCCGGGGTCCATGCTCAGCTCTTCCTGGCGCTGAAAGGTCAGGATCGTCTCGCCGGCCTCGTCCTGCAGCTCGAGGACGTCGCCCTCCAGCCGGTAGGCGGTCGCCTGGCGCAGGGCCTCCATGTAGGCATTTTCCTGGTCCATGACGCCTTCGGGCTCGCTGCAGAGGATGAGGGTCTGGGCCAGGGGCGGGAGCACCAGCTCGCCCCCGCTCACCACGTACTCGCTTTCGACTTGAGCGTCGCGAGCGCTGCCGAACGAGTTGCAGCCCGCAAAGCCGGCAGCGCCATTCTCTGTGAACTCCAGGGCCAGGTGGGTGTCCGCGATAGGCGGCTGGCCGCGCAGCGAGGTCAAGATCCAGGCCGTGCCGGCGAGGTCCGTCGACTCCTGCCCGCCGTTCCCCTCCGTGCTGCCGCCGGCCGTTCCCTGCCGCCGGAACGTCAGGATCGTTTCGCCGGAGGCGTCCTGCAGCTCCAGGACGTCGCCTTCCAGGCGGTAGGCGGTGGCCTGAGGCAGGGTATCCAGGTAGGCGGCCTCCTGGTCCATCACGCCGGCGGGCCCCTCGCAGGCCATGAGGGTGCTGGTCAACGTCGGGATCCGCAGCTCACCGTCCTGGGCCTGGTAGTCACCGCTGTCCGATGCGGTGCCGTACGAGTTGCAGCCGGCCAGCCCGCCCAGATGTTCCTCCTGGAATTCCAGGGTGATCTGCGTGCCCTCCAGGGGCGGCTGGCCGCGCAGCGAGCTCAAGATCCAGGCCGTGCCGGCGAGATCCGTCGACTCCTGCCCGCCGTTCCCATCGGGCCCTGTGGCGCCGGGCGTTGCCGTCCCGGGGAAGGGAGCGCACGCGGCCAGCAGCCCGGCCATGGCGACCAGCAGGGCGGCGCCCAACAGTCCTTTCCAGCCGATGTGTTTCCAGAGGATCATGGTTTGTGCTGCCTTCCTTTCGTCTTGAACAAACGTCCAGGGGCCCGAGATGGGCCCCTGGAGTTCGTAGTCAGGATTCAAGAATACGCCGGCGCCCGCGTGGCAGCGTGGCGCGGCCTTACTGCTCTCTCTGCTGCATGAACACCGGCACGCGCGGCCGGACACCGACCATCAGCCAGGCGGCCGCGGCCAGCGACAGGGCCAGGAGCAGCCAGCGCACGGGCTCCAGGCGATTGAGCAGCGGCGCCCAGTCCACGTACCAGCTCCGGCTGGCCTGCGTCGGACCGGCTTCCAGCATGGCCAGGGCGCGGCCGGCCTGCGCCCGCACCTCCTCCGACGGGTCGTTGGCGCTGACCCTCAGCAGGGCGCGCTCTGCGGCCGCGTCGCCGATGATGCCCAGGGACCAAGCCGCCTTGCTGCGCACAACCTCGTCGCGGTCGCGCAGCGCGTCCACCAGGGCGGGTGTCGCGTCGGGCACGCCGATCCAGCCCAGGGCTTCGGCGGCGTTGCGCCGCACGTACACGTCCCGGTTGTCGAGGAGATCTTCCAGCGGACCGACGGCTGTCCCGCCCGCTGCCTCCAGCCCCGCCATGGCCGCGTGCCAGCGGCTGGTGGGCACCGGCTCTTCCAGCGCCGCTGTCAGGGCATCGATGGCATCCGGGCTGCTGATGCGGCCCAGGGCCTGTCCGGCGATGGTGGCCTCGGTCCCGGAACCCTGGAAGAGCATGGCGCGCAGCGGCTTGACGGCCGCCTCGACGCCCATCTGGCCCAGGGTTTCGGCTGCCACCAGGCGCACCCGCTCGTTGGGATGCTCCAGGGCAACCAGCAGGCCGCTGCTCGTGGCGGGATCGTTCAGCCGCGTCAGGGCCGCGCCGGCCATGACGCTGACCGCCGGGTCGGGGTCGGCCACGGCCGCCAGCAGCTCGTCGCCGGCCTCGCTTGCCCGGGCAAGGCCCAGCAAGCGAACGGCCTGGGCGCGCGTGGCCGCGTCGTCACTTTGTAGCGACGCCAGGGCGGCGGCCACGTCGGGCTCGTAGGCCTGCAGGCCCTCGTCCGTCACGGCCTGCACGGCCAGCGGCTGCCCGGGAACCGTCACCAGGTCGGCGGCGTGGCGGGCGTCGGGGAATGCCGGCCCGGCCAGCGGCTGCCAGGTGGCGCCGCTATCGACGCTGACGTAGGCTCCCGCCGCGCTGCTGTGCACCTCGGTGCTGCCCACGGCGTGGTCCACGGTGGCGTACAGAACGCCCGGCTCCTGGCGGTCGACGCTCAGGGCGGTGACGTTTACCATCTGGCCGGCAGCCAGCCCCAGCCCCTCGCGGGCGGGCGCCCACACCTGCCCGGCATCCCAGGTCATGAACACGCCCAGGGTGGCGGTGCCGGCATAGACGACGTCAGGATCGGCGGCCGCCAGGGTGGTGATCCAGCCCTCCACGGGGGAGGTCTCGATCCACTCGGCCGGCCCATCCACGCCGATGAGGTCGGCATAGTGCAGGACGGTGGGCGTGGCAGCGAACAGCCGCCCGTTGGCCTCGTCCAGGGCCACGATGGGCGCCTCGGCCAGGGGCGTTCCGGGATAGGTCATGTTCGCCACGCTCCCGTCGGGGCTCACGCGGTAAATGCCCTGCCCCTGGGTGCCGGCGTACAGCGTGCCGGCCTCGTCCCAGGTAAGGCTCGAAACAGGGGCGCCTATCTCGGCCTGCTGCCAGCTCTCCCCCTGGTCGGTGGATATCAACAGCGAGCCATCCCCTCCGGCGAAGGCCACGGCGTCGCGCCCGTCATCGGCCCACAGCGCGGCTGCCAGGCCCCCGGGCAGCGCCAATGGCTCCCAGCTCGCGCCGCCGTCCAGGCTGCGATGCAGCGCGTCCGGCCCACCCTCTCCCTGGGCCTGCCAGGCGGCATACATGGGCGTCATTTGCGGTTCTGCGATGCCTTCGGTGGGCTCGGCGAGGCGCGCGACCTGGCCCCAGGCCCAGGTTACGGTCAGGCCCATCGCCACGATGGCCACGCTCAACAGCCAGCGGAGTGCTCTGCGTTTCCGATTCTCCTTCATCCCTACCTCCCAATCCTGCGGCCGGTGCTCCTTTCCCTTTACTCCTGCCAGGGTAGGCGGCCGGGACCGCCGGGTAAATAATTGCTCTCTCATCCCTTTTGACGCACTATGGGGGCAAAAGGTTCCCGTTCTTCCGGCTCTCTTCTGGTTCTCTAACGTTGCTTCCCCCTCGTCTGTGCGCCGTGCCCGCGTCGGGCTTGACCTCCAGGATCAGTCGGGTACGACAGCGGTGAGATTTCCATGCGGACTACAGTGGCCTGTCACACCCGCCTGGTGTGTATTATCATCATAGCACAACTCCCCGCAGCCTGCTCGACACGACTCTGGCGCCAACCTGACGCCGGCCCGTCACTCTGCCGGCGATGGCCCCACGGCTTCCGAATCTGCTCCCAGCATACCACAAAGCCGGCCGGCGGGGAACGGCCAACCGGCCAGTCAGGACCTACCCAGGTGACCAAACTCCGCACGGTGTCCCGGACTTGCCAATTTCGGGGGCCGTGGTATAATGGTTCTATTGAATGCCGGAATCGAATGCCGGAATCGCCGCCGGGCAGTGCAGCCCCCCCAGCCACGGCGGGCCTGGAAATCCCCAGCAGTCATCATTGCTCCTCGTTCACCATACGCTCATCGACCCTGGCCGTTGTCTTGTGCGGGCCGGCACGAGCCATGTCGTGACCCGCGAACCCTGGTTTGGCACAACTCATTTCGACAGGAGGACAAACGATGGCACACGAGTTCATCCAGCACCTGGTAGAGGACCACGAGAAGCAGCGCCGCCTCGGGGAGCAGCTCCGCAATGCAAAGGATCCCAAGCAGCGCGAAAAACTGCGCCAGGAGTTCTACGACGCGGTCATGCCCCACGTGGTGGGCGAGGAGGCGTCACTCTTTCGCTACATGCAGGAAGCGGGGGGCAAGGCGCGCGAGGAGGCCCTCAAGGCCCTCCAGGAGCACCACGTCGCCAAGCTGGTGCTCCGCGAGCTCATGGACCTCAGCCTTGAAACCGAGGTCTTTAACCCCAAGGGGTACGTCCTGGACGAGATGAACCGCCACCACATGGACGAGGAGGAAAAGACCCACTTCCCCATGTTGGAGGGCATGGCATCCCGGCAGAAACTGGACGAGTTGTTCCAGGAGTACCAGAAGGCCGAAGAGAAGAAAGAAAGCGGATAAGGGCCAGGCAACACCTGTGCCTGTAACGCTGGCGGCTAGCGATCTCGCCTGACGGTCCACTCGCCTTCGAGGAGGTCGTCGCCGCCTACGACCTGGAAGTTACGCTCGCCCTGCATGCCCGGTGCCGACATGGGCCAGTAGCCCGGCTGGGCACCGGGCGGCAGGGCCTGGGGCGCTCCCCCCTGGACGACGATGACGGGGGGCATGGCCCGGTTGTCCTCTTGCCGCGCCCTGTCCTCTTTGCGCTCCCGCCGCAGAATCACCACCAAGAGCAGTGCCAGGGGCGGCAGCGACGCCAGGAGGCCGCAGGCAATGCCCACGACGATGGCCAGGGCGTCGGCGCTCATGCGCTTGCCAATCATGACCGCCAGGGTGATGGCAAAGGCCAGCCCGACGATCGTCACGATGTGCTTCAATCCCAGGCCGTCCAGGCCCAGGTCCATCCCTCTCTCTTCCCGATCCATGCTCCACCCTCCAGCGCCGCGACACAAATGCGCGGCCATGACTCTCTTCTTGTCTCCTAACAGGTCATCGGCGACGGTTCGTAGTAACGGCTTTAGCCGTCCAAAAACGACTGAAGTCGTTACTACTAGCGAGAATGGTTCCCTTCTCCCGCTAGCGCGCTATCTTGAGCCGGGCCCGCAGGGCCGCCAGCCGGTCGCCGTTCCCGCCCTTGCTCGCCCTCTCGGCCCCGCCCGTGCCCGTGGCCGCCAGCCGCGGCCGCGACGTTCCGGCTCGCAGCCCCTCCACCAGCTCGCGCACCTGGCCCTCGCCGATGTAGGCCGCCTGCATGCGCGTCACCTCGCCCTTGGCCACCACCAGGAAATCCCCCTGCCCCAGCAGCCGCTCCGCACCCGTGCCCCCGATGCCCGTCGCCACCCGGGCGTCATCGGGGCTCGTCACCGCCCCCACCAGCCGCACCGGAAAGTTGCTCTTCACCAGGCCGCCGATGACCGCCGCCGCCGGCTTTTGCGTGCAGGCCACCAGGTGCAGCCCCGCCTCTCGCCCCCGCTGCGTCAGCCGCACCAGCCGCCCCTCCAGCTCCCGGCCCCCCACCTGCACCAGGTCCGCCAGCTCGTCCAGCACCACCACCAGCCGCGGCTCCGACCGCCCCTCGGCGTCCCGCCGCTCCATCTCGGCCACCAGCCGCCCCAGGACCGCCACCGCCTCGTCCACCCGCGTCACCACCGGCACCAACAGGTGGGGCAGCCCCTCGAAGGCCACCAGCCCCCGCCCCTTGGGGTCCACCAGCACCAGTTGCAGGCTCCGCTGGTTGTTGCTGGCCGCCAGCGAGGCGACCATGGTCCGCGCCAGGGCCGTCTTGCCCGAGCCCGTGGTGCCGGCGATGAGGACGTGGGCCACGTTGGCGCTGGGCAGCCGCACCAACAGCGGCATGCCCTCCTGGTCCAGCCCCAGGACGGCCGTCACCGGCGGCACCACCGCCCCGCTGGCGCGCAGCCTGTCCAGCAGCGGCAGGAGGGCCACCGCCTGGCCCTGGGCCCGGGGCACCTCCACCTCCACCCGACCCTCCTCGCGGTACACCCGGCAGGAGGGCGCCCCCAGGCTGAGGGCGATCTCTTCCGACAGGCCCGCCACCTGGCGCACCTTGACCCCCAGGGGCGTGGACAGGTGGTAGCGCACCAGGCGGGGCGTGACCATGCCGCCCGT
>JAAYZQ010000093.1 GCA_012514775.1 Anaerolineaceae bacterium | reverse complement strand
GGTGGGCTCGTCCAGGATGTAGAACGTGCGCCCCGTCGAGCGGCGCGACAGCTCCTTCGAAAGCTTGATGCGCTGCGCTTCACCGCCCGAGAGGGTGGTGGCCGGCTGGCCCAGGCGAATGTAGCCCAGCCCCACGTCGGAAAGGGTCTGGAGCTTGTTGCGGATGCGCGGCACGTTGGCAAAGAACTGTAACGCCTCGTCCACGGTCATGTCCAGCACTTCGGCAATGTTCTTGCCCTTGTAGCGAATCTCCAGGGCCTCGCGGTTGTAGCGCTTGCCGTGGCAGACCTCGCAGGGTACGTAGACGTCGGGCAGGAACTGCATCTCGATCTTGATGATACCGTCGCCGCGGCAGGCCTCGCAGCGCCCCCCCTTCACGTTAAAGCTAAAGCGTCCCGGCTGGTAGCCCCGGGCCTTGGAGTCGGGCAGGCGGGCAAAGAGGGTGCGGATGTCGGAAAAGACGTTGGTGTAGGTGGCCGGGTTGGACCGGGGCGTGCGGCCGATGGGGCTCTGATCGATGTTCACCACCTTGTCAATGTGCTCCAGCCCCTCGATGCCGGTGTGCTTACCCGGCTTGGCCTTGGCACGGTAAAAGTATTGGTTCAGCCGCTTGTAAAGCACCTCCACCACCAGGCTGCTCTTGCCCGATCCCGACACACCCGTCACGGCGACAAACGTCTGGAGAGGGAAGCGGATGTTGATGTCCTTCAGGTTGTTTTCGGCGGCGCCCATGACGGTCAGCATGTTGCCATTGCCGGGCCGGCGCGTGGGGGGTATGGGGATGCGGCGGTCACCGCGCAGGTAGGCAGCCGTCAGCGACTTCTCGCAGCGCACGAAATCGGCCGCGGCAGCCGAGCAGACGATCTCGCCGCCCTGCTCGCCCGCCCCCGGTCCCAGGTCCAGGATCCAGTCGGCGCTGCGCATGGTCTCTTCGTCGTGCTCGACGACGATGACCGTGTTGCCCAGGTCGCGCATGCCCAACAGGGTGCGGATCAGGCGGGCGTTGTCGCGCGGGTGCAGGCCAATGCTGGGCTCGTCCAGGATATAGAGCACGCCCACGAGCCGCGATCCGATCTGGGTCGCCAGCCGGATGCGTTGGGCCTCACCGCCTGACAGGCTGGCCGCCCGGCGGTCGATGGTCAAATAGTCAAGCCCCACGTTCACCATGAACGACAGGCGGTCGCGCAGCTCTTTCAGGATCTGGTGGGCAATGGTCTGCTGCCGCCTGCTCAACGGCGACGGCCTGCTCCCTTCGCTCCCCTCCCCTGCGAGGGGAGGGGCCGCACCGTCCCGATGGTCCGGCGTCGGGAGGGGAGAGGTCCCCTCCTCACCCTGGAGCTCTTGTACCCAGCCCAGCATTTCGGTCACCGACATGGCCGTCACCTTGTCGATGGGCAGGTCCGTGACCGTCACCGCCAGCGCCTCGGGCTTGAGCCGGCGCCCCTGGCAAACGGGGCACGGTCGCTCGGCCATGTAGCGCTCGATCTCTTGCCGGGCATAGTCCGACGAGGCCTCGCGGTGCCGGCGTTGCAGGTTGGGGATCACCCCCTCAAAATGCGTCGTATACGTGCGCTGGCGCCCCTGCGACGTCCTGTACTGAAGGGTCACCTGCTCGCCGCGCCGCCCGCCGTAAAGGATATGGTTCACCTGGCTGGGCAGCAGCTCGCGCACCGGCACGTCCAGGGGAATCCCCTCCTGGTTGGCCGCCGCCTCCAGGAGCTGGCGATAGTACGTGTCGCCGGATTGTTCCCTGGTCCAGGGCTCCACGGCACCCTGTTTGAGCGACTTGCCGCGGTCGGGGATGACCAGGTCCGGATCGATCTCGAGCTCGGTGCCCAGGCCGGTGCAGGCCGGGCAGGCGCCATGGGGACTGTTGAAGCTGAAGGTGCGCGGCTCGATCTCGGGCAGGCTCACGCCGCAGTGGACGCAGGCAAAATGCTCCGAGAAGAGAAGATCGCGGGTGATCTCCCGGTCGGTGACGTCCGAGACCATCATGATGCCGCCGCCCAGCTTCAGGGCTGTTTCCACCGAGTCGGCCAGGCGCGTGCGATCCATGCCGCCTCCTGCAGCCTGGTCTCCGGCAGCCCCGGAGCCGTCGCCGCTCCCATTTCCCTGGCGCGAATGGACGATCAGCCGGTCGACTACCGCCTCGATGGTGTGCATCTTGTAGCGGTCAAGCTCGATGTCGTCGTCCACATCGCGCACCTCGCCGTTGACGCGGACACGGACAAAGCCGAGCTTGCGCACGTCCTCGAACACCTTGCGATGCTCGCCCTTCCGGTCCTTGATCAGGGGCGCCAGGAGGAGCACGCGGCTGCCCTCGGGCATCTCTTCGATGGCCTCCACGATCTGGCCCACCGTCTGTTGGTTCACCTCCCGGCCGCAGCGGGGGCAGTGTGGCACCCCGATGCGGGCATAGAGGAGGCGCAGGTAGTCATAGATCTCGGTGACCGTGCCCACGGTGGACCGGGGATTGCGGCTGGCGCCCTTCTGGTCGATGCTGATGGCCGGGCTGAGGCCGTCGATCTGGTCCACGTCCGGCTTTTGCATCTCACCCAGGAACTGGCGGGCATAGGCCGACAACGACTCGACGTAGCGGCGCTGGCCCTCGGCATAAAGCGTATCAAAGGCCAGGCTCGACTTTCCCGAGCCCGACAGGCCGGTGATGACCACCAGCTTGTCGCGGGGCAGCTCCACGTCAACGTTCTTCAGGTTGTGCTCCCTGGCCCCGCGTATGATTATCTTTTTCGGTTCGTTCAATACCGGCAGTGGTTCTTTGTCTGGCATACCGTCTCCCAAGGTGCCTGGCAAGCCAGGCAACAGCCTTACATTATATCACAACTATGGTTGGATGCAACTTTTTGGTTAGTTTGTGGCCCACCGCCGACCTGCCGGCGGTGGTGGTTACCGAACCGAACCAGGCGACCCTTCCTCCAGGAGTGGTCACTGTCTATTCGGTGGCCCGTGTTGAGGAGAAATCAGAAAGAAATCAAACGTCGGTTTGTTGCACGGCCGGCGCCGGCGAGAGCCGCGATGGTCCTCTACGGCTGCGGCGTGGGAGCGAGGATGTTGGCCTTGTCCACGATGCCATAGTTATAGATCTGCTCGGTGGTGATCAACCGGGCCCTGCCGGCGCCCTGCTCCCGGACCTCCTCGGTGGTGTTGGTCCACGTCTCGTCGGGGGCCAGCACCAGCACCTCACCCCCCACCTCCAGGGTCACCGTTCCATCGCGATCTACCTGCACGATGCGCACGCCCTCCATCTCGGCCGGCACGGCCAAGACCGCT
>JAAYZQ010000642.1 GCA_012514775.1 Anaerolineaceae bacterium | reverse complement strand
CTTCTTGAAGCTCACCGCCATGACCGCCGTCGGCATCATGGCCGCCTCGTGCGCCCAGCCCGAGGCTCAGCCCACCAGCGCGCCTGCGCAGCAACCCACCGCCGCCCCGGCCAAGCCCACCGACACCCCGGCCCCGGTCATCAAGTACAAAGAGGCCCCCATGCTGGCCGAGCTGGTCAAGGCCGGCAAGCTCCCGCCCGTGGAAGACCGCCTGCCCACCGAGCCGCTGGTGCTGCCCGTGGCCAAAGAGATCGGCAAGTACGGCGGCACCTGGCGCCGCATCCACATCGGCGCCAGCGACATCGGCGGCGGCGCGGGCCGTCTGGTCCCCGAGGCCCTGATCCAGTTCTCCGCCGATGGCAGCGAGTACGAGCCCAACATCTTTACCAAGTGGGAGATCAGCGACGAGGGCAAGACCTTCACCTTCCACCTGCGTCAGGGCATGAAGTGGTCCGACGGTGAGCCCTTCACCACCGACGACATCATGTACAACTATAGCGACGTCTATCTGAACCCCGAGCTTAGCACCAGCGTCCCCGCCTGGCTTCGGTTTGGTGGCGAGACCGCCGTGGTCGAAAAGATTGACGACTTTACCTTCCGCATGAAGTTCGCCAAGCCCTATCCCATGCTGGTCCACGTCTTGGCCGAGCCCGGCTATTTTGCGCACCCGGCGCACTATGCCAAGCAGTTCCACACCAAGTACGGGGAGAAGGCCACCATCGATGCCAAGATGAAGGAAGCCCAGGTCGAGACCTGGATGGCCCTCTATGGCACCTACGTGGGCACCGGCAACCAATGGTACGACAACGTCGACCAGCCCACCTTGTTCGCCTGGAACACCAAGAGCCGCGTCGCCGATACGGTCCATAACATGGAGCGCAACCCCTACTTTTGGAAGGTGGATCCCGAGGGCAACCAACTCCCCTACATTGACGTCCTCCGGCACGACCTGGTCACCGGCGGCACCGACATCATCATGACCAAGGCCATCTCGGGCGAGCTCGACATGCAGGGACGCCACCTGGGCGACCGCGCGCTGCTGATGGAGAACCAGCAAAAGGGCGATTACAAGATCTACATCTGGACCGCCACCACCGGCGCCACCCAGCAGGTCATGTTCAACATGAGCTTCCGCGCCGACGAGGTCAAGGCCAAGTACATCCAGGACAAAAAGTTCCACCAGGCCTTCTCCCTCGCCATGAACCGTCCGGACTATAACACGGTCATCTGGGCCGGCATGGGCAAGATTCGCGCGGCCACTACCATCGAGCAATCGGCCGACTTTGTCCCCGAGTACGCCGAGCGCTACATCGCGTACGATCCGGCCAAGGCCAACCAGATGCTGGACGAGCTGGGCCTGGACAAGAAAGATGCGGAAGGCTACCGCATCGCGCCCGAGACCGGCAAGGCGCTGGAGCTGATCAACTATGTCGCCACCGGCTATGGCACCGGCGCGGGCATGGTCACCGAGTACGCCAAGCAGGTCGGCCTCAAGATCATCCCCAAGGAAGAGGAGCGCTCCATCCACTACCAGCGCATGCTTGCCAATGAGCTCGAGCTCTCCATGTGGGGCATGGACGGCGCCATCTATCCCGTCTGGCTCAACTATGCCTGGTGGATCTCCCCCGTCTGGCAGCAGGGCTCCAGCCGCCTCGGCCCCGCCTATGGCCTCTGGCGCACCAGCGGCGGCAAGGAAGGCATCGAGCCCACCGGCGACTGCATGAAGATGTACGAGCTCCTGGAGGCCGCCTGGTTGGAGACGGACGGCGCCAAGCGCATCGAGCTCTGCAAGCAGATGCTCGACATCGCCTCGGAGAACTGCTGGACCGTCAGCCTCGGCCAGATCACCGACTCGCTGATGCTGGTCAAGAACAACTTTGGCAACGTGCCCGACCAGGCCATCTCCGACTGGGTCTTCCGCACCGAAAAGAACACCCATCCGGAGCAGTACTACTTTAAGAGCTAGGTTCCTGCTATGTAGTGCCGTCGGCGCGACGCCAAGCTCGCGCCGACGGTCGGGTTGGCTTACGTGTTGGGCTACGGCGGGGCCGGCGCCTCCTCTGGAGGCGCCGCCCTTGCCGTAGCCTTCTACCTATGGCTTGGAGGACAAGATGCTACAGTACATCTTGCGGCGGGTCCTGCAGATGATCCCGACCGTGTTCCTGATCTCTGTGATCTCTTTTGTCCTGATCCAGTTGCCGCCTGGCGACTATTTGACCTCTATCGTGGCGACCATGCAGCAAAGCGGCGATCACCTGACGCAGGAGGCGCTGGAACGGCTCAAGAACGAGTACGGCCTCGGCCAGCCCATCTATGTCCAGTACGCCAAGTGGATGTGGGGCATCCTGAGCCGCGGCAGCTTTGGCCGCTCCTTCTTCTGGAACCGCCCGGTCACCGAGTTGATCGCGGACCGGCTGGCCGTCACGGTGATCCTGACCTTGATCACCATGATCTTTACCTGGGCTATCGCCTTACCCATCGGCATCTATTCGGCCACGCACCAGTATTCCAAGCTGGATTATCTCTTTACCTCGGGGAGCTTTATCGGTTTGGCCACCCCTGACTTTTTGCTGGCGTTGATCCTCATCTATCTCGCCGTGGTCTATCTCAACGAAAGCATGGCGGGCCTCTTTTCCCCCGAGTTCGCGGACGCGCCCTGGAGTTGGGCCCGCTTCGTGGACATGATGAAGCATATCGCGGTGCCCATGGTCATCTCGGGCACCTCGGGCACGGCGGGCTTGGTGCGCGTCATGCGCGGCAGCCTGCTGGACGAGCTGAACAAGCCCTACGTCATCACCGCGCGCGCCAAGGGCCTGGCCGAGCGCAAGCTGCTCTGGAAATACCCGGTGCGCGTCGCCATCAACCCCTTTGTCAGCACCATCGGCTGGTCGCTGGCGAGCCTCTTCTCCGGCGGCACCATCGTCGGCGTGGTGCTCGGCCTCCCGACCATTGGCCCGATGCTGTTGAGCGCCCTGATGGCGCAGGACATGTACCTGGCGGGCAGCATCCTCTTTATCGTCAGCATCCTGACGGTGATCGGCACCCTGATCTCGGATCTGCTGCTAGCCTGGGTGGATCCCCGCATCCGCTTCGAGGGAGGTGGGCGATGACCGAAGAGCGCACCGTTGCCCCGTCGCCCGAAAGCCAGGCAGCCGCTGCCGCCGAGGCGTCGGAGGAGAAGGTCCTCACCGCCTCGCAGTGGCAGCTCATGTGGTGGAAGTTCCGCCGCCACAAGATGGCCATGGCCGGCGGCCTCTTTGTGGCCCTGATGTACTTTATCGCCGTCTTTTGCGAGTTCCTCGCGCCCTATCCGCTGGATATGCGCGACTCGACCCACGTCACCGCGCCGCCGCAGTTGCTCCGCTGGATTGACTCGGAAGGCAAGATCCACCTGCGCCCCTTCGTCTATGGCCTCAAGGAGCACATTGACCCCTACACCTGGCGGCGGACCTTTACCACCGATCCCGCCCAGATCTCGCCGGTCTATCTCTTTGTGCGCCGTGGCGAGTACGAGTTCTGGGGGCTCAAGGCCACCAACCTGCACCTTTTCGGCGTCAAGGGCGAAAAGGAGACCCTCTTCCTGCTGGGAACGGATAGCCTCGGCCGCGACCTCTATTCGCGCATCCTCTACGGGGCGCGCATCTCGCTCTCCGTCGGCCTGCTGGGCGTGCTGATCTCTCTGATCATCGGCTCGGTCCTGGGCGGCGTGTCCGGCTATTATGGCGGCGTCATTGACAACCTACTGCAGCGCGTCATCGAGCTCTTGCGCTCGATCCCGCAGATCCCCCTCTGGATGGCCCTCGCCGCGGCGCTGCCGCCGGGCCTGCCGCCGCAGCAGACCTACTTTGGCATCACCCTGGTCCTCTCCATCATCGGCTGGACCGGCCTGGCCCGCGTCACCCGCGGCAAGATCCTCTCCCTGCGCGACGAGGATTTCGTCATGGCCGCCAAGATCTGCGGCACCTCCGAGGGGCGCATCATCGTCAGCCACCTGCTACCCTCCTTCTTTAGCTACCTGATCGTGTCGGTGACGCTCTCCATCCCCGGCATGGTCATGGGCGAGACCTCCCTCAGCTTTTTGGGGCTGGGCATGCGCCCGCCCTTTACGAGCTGGGGCGTGCTCCTCAGCGAGGCGCAGAACATCGGCAACATCGCGCACCGGCCCTGGATGCTCCTCCCGGCGCTCTTTCTCATCGCCACCGTGTTCGCCTTTAACTTTCTCGGCGATGGCCTCCGGGACGCCGCCGACCCGTATTCGCGGTAGAGAGCATGGCCGAGACCCTAAGGGTTTGCCTCGGCATTCCATGCCGCAACCCTTAGGGTCTTTTCTATTCTGCCGCGTTTGACTTTTCGGCATGATCATGCTATGATCAGCGCCAGCAACCGCATACGTACCCGGCCGGGGCGCGCGACGCCGCGCGTGGTGATGTCCGCCAGGGGTGAAGTCCGGTGCAAATCCGGCGCTGTCCCGCAACTGTGGAAGAGGCGAAGGCTTGGCCTTGGCTTCTCAGTCAGGTCCCCCATCCCGCCAGGTCCCGCACAACCTTCGCGAGAAAGGGGGTAGGGAAGCAGCATACATATCGGTAGGTCCGCCAACCTCCTTGGGATTCTCGCAAGGGGGTTTTT
>JAAYZQ010000641.1 GCA_012514775.1 Anaerolineaceae bacterium | reverse complement strand
TCCCGGAGATCGGGACGATGCGGGCGGCGCGGCCGCCGGTGGTGGTCATCACCTCGAACCGGACGCGCGAGATCCACGACGCCCTGAAGCGGCGCTGCATCTATCACTGGATCGACTATCCCACCCTCGAAAGAGAGCACCTCGTCGTCACCCTGAAGGTGCCCGCCACGCCGCCGGCGCTGGCCTGGCAGATCGTGACCCTCGTCCACGGCCTGCGCGAGACCGAGCTGTACAAGCTGCCGGGGGTGGCCGAGACGCTGGACTGGGCCGAGGCCCTGGTGGCCCTTGGCGCCAGGGAGCTAAACCTGGAGCTGGTGGAGCGGACCCTGGGATTCCTCCTGAAGTACCAGGACGATTTCGAGGCGGTGCGCAGGGGGCAGCGCCTGGGCGACCTGGTGCAACAGGTGCACACCGAAAGCCTGGACCGGGCGCTGCGAGCGCCGGAGGTCAGTTTCGATTGAGGCCAGGATGGCGTGCACGGCTGAAGCCGTTACTACAAACCCATCGTCAGTCTTGACACGGGCCTAGTCCAGGTAGACCCGGATCTCCCACAGCCCGCCTTCGATACGGCTCTCGTTGCGCAGCCCGCTCTTGCGGATAAAGCTCATGATGCGCTCGTTGCTGAGGTGGATGGAGGCCACAAAGGCCTCGACGTCGTGCTCCCGGGCATAGTCGGCCAGCCGGGTCAGCAGCAGCGTGCCCAGCCCCCGGCTCTGGTATTCATCCTCGACCACGACGGCGGCCTCGACATAACCTGGCCCCTGGCCCATGGCCGGTGCGTAGCGCGCCACGCCAATGATGTCCGGTCCCAGCGTGGCCACCAGGGCCATCTGGGTTTGATAGTCCACGTTGGCCAGTCGTTCGGCCTGTGGCCTGCCCAGCTCCTTGAGCCGGGTCAGGAACCGCAAGAAGATGCTTTCCGGCGACAGGCGGCGGACCAGCTCCTGCAACAGGGGGGCGTCTTCGGGCACGATGGCCCGGATGATGACCTCCGTGCCGTCACGCAGGGTCACGATCTCGGGCGGATAGGGTGCCTTGCCATCGGCTTGCACCTCCGCGGGACCCGTCAGCGGTCCATCCTCGCGCGGCTCCTGGTCGAGGTTCATCCTTCTCTCCTCCTGGCTTCTGTCGCTCGCACCCCCGGAGTGTATCACGCTCGGGCCGCCTTGTCAATCGGCCGCGACGCTACCACAGCACCATGGACTCTTCCAGGATGCGCCGCAGGTCTTCTTCGCCAACGGGCCGCGGGCTGCCCACCAGCAGCCGCTGCTGCTTCCAGCCGCCCTCGGCCAGGCGCGGGATATCGGCCTCATCGTAGCCGACGGCCGACAGGCCGTTGGGGCAGCCCACGTCGCGCAGCAGGCGGACGATGGCCCCGGGCAGCTCGAGGGCCGCGTCCATCGGCGATAGCCCCTCCACGCTGGCGCCCAACAGCTCTGCCAGGCGGGCGTGCTTGGCGGGGTTGCTGGGGGCCGTGAAGCGAAAGCAGGCCGGCGCCGTGAGGGCCGTCGAGATGCCGTGGGGCACCATGGCCTCCGTCACGTGGTAGCCGGGCGGCACCCAGCCTTTGACCATGCCGGCGATGGGATAGCCCAGGGCGTGGGGGATGTGGACCCCGGCGTTGCCATAGCCCACCCCGGCAAAGGTCGAGCCCATGGCCATAAAGGTCCGCGCCTCCACGTCGTCGCCGTTGTAGCAGGCCCGCCGCAGGTACTGGCCCACCCACTCCACGGCCTTCTCGCTCCACAGGTCCGAGATGGGGTTGGCGCCCACGTAGGCCGGGCGTTGGGCCGGGTCGGTGGCCCGCGGCCGCATGTTGAACGGCTTGATGGTGAACGACTCGGCGGCGTGGGTGAACACGTCCAGCCCGCACGAGGCCGTCACCGCCGGCGGCACCGTCAGCGTGTTGAGGGGATCGACGATGGCCATGGTGGGGCGGACGTGGTTGCTGGAGATGCCGGTCTTCAGGTGCAGCTCCAGCAGGTCGAGGACGATGACCGCCGTGGTCTCGCTGCCCGTGCCCGCCGTGGTGGGCAGGGCGACGAGCGGCTTGACCGGCCCCGGCACGGGCTTGCCCTTGCCGATGGGGGCGTTGATATAGTCGTACAGGTCGGCGGGGTAGGTGCTGTACAGGTTCATGGCCTTGGCCGTGTCCAGGGCGCTGCCCCCGCCCAGCCCCACGAAGGCGTCCACGTCCAGGCCATCCATGGCGGCGATGGCCTGCCGGAAGGAGACGTCGGTGGGCTCGACGTGGACCTGGTCAAAGACGTGCAGGGCGATGCCCGCGTCCTCCACGACGGCCTTGACCTGATCGACCAGCCCAAACTGCCACAGCTCCGGGTCGACCACGAGCATCACCCGGCGGGCGCCCATGTTCTTGAGCTCGTAGCCCAGCTCCTCGGTGGCGCCCTCGCCAAACTTCAGGCGGGCCGTGTGCAGCGGGATGATCGTTTCGAATTGGGTCATGGTTTGCTCCTTTACCCCACTTGGCAACAAAAGGCAACGCACCTGCCAGGGGTGCGTTGCCCTCGACTTTTGCCTACCAGGCGGTCCAGCCGCCGTCGACCAACAGGGTGTGGCCTGTCACCAGGTCGGAGGCGGGCGACGCGAGAAAGACGATGGCGCCCAGCACGTCCTCCACCTCGCCCACGCGGCCCAGCGGGATCTTGGCCACCACTTCCCGATAAAAGGCCTCGTCGGCGAACATCGGCTCGCTGAAGGGCGTCCGCAGGAAGGTGGGCGCCACGGCGTTGACGTTCACGCCGCTGGCCGACCATTCGATGGCCAGCACCTTGGTGAGCTGCACCACGCCGCCCTTGCTGGAGCAGTAGGCGGCCCGCAGCCGGCCACCCACCAGGCCCATCTGCGAGGCGACGTTGACGATCTTGCCCCGTCCCCGGGCCACCATCCCGCGGCCCACCCTTTGCGCGCAAAAGAACAGGCCCTTCAGGTTCGTGTCCAGAACCCGATCCCAGTGTTCCTCGCTGACGTCCAGGGCCGGCTCCGGGATGTTGATGCCGGCGTTGTTGATCAGGACGTCGATGGCCCCGAACTGGTCCTCGACGGTCGCCACGGCGGCGTCGATGCTCTGCAGGCTGGTGACCTCCAGGGCCACGGGCAGGGCCCGGCGGCCCATGGCCCGCACCTCGGCGGCCACCGCCTCGGCCCGGGCCACGTCGCGGCTGGTGACGGCCACCTCGGCCCCGGCGTCGGCCAGGGCCAGGGCGCAGCCGCGACCCAGCCCGGTGCTGGCCCCGGTTACCAAAGCAACCTGGCCGTCGAGTCGAAAATTTGGAAACCTCATCGTTCCGCGCAGCCTCCAGGCAGCCTTTAGTCGTCCAGGATGGCGACGGCGCGCACCGGCGAGCCGGTGCCCTTGCGGATCTTGAGCGGGAGGGCGACAAAGGTAAAGCGCTGGCCCACGAGCTTGTCCAGGTTGCACAGGTTCTCGATGTGGGTGATGCGCCGCTGGGCGCAGACGGTGTGGCAGGGATAGCTCTTGTCCAGCCACATGTCGGGGCTGGTGTTGTCCACGCCAAAGTTGACGACGCCCTTGTCAATGATGTATTCCGTGGCCTCGCGCGTCAGGCCCGGCTGGTGGGTGGCGTACTCGGGCGTGCCGTAGTAGCGCTCGTAGTGACCGGTGTAAAAGAGCACCGTGTCGCCGGGGCGGATGTCCAGCCCCCAGCGCTTCAGCTCGGCCTCGATCTTTGCCGGGCCGAACTGGGTCTGGCGCTCGACGTCGCTCATGTCCAGGCAGATGGCCGGGGTGATGCAGTACTCCAGCGGGATCTCGTCCACCGACGGGGCGTCGGGGTCGCGGCTCAGGTGGCTCACCGAATCGATGTGGGTCGGGCCGTGGTCGCACATTAGCAGGCCGCTGGCGTGGTACGAGAAACCGGTGCCGATCTGGCGCATACTCTCTTCGTGCGAGACGTGGGTAAAGATGACCGTCTTCATGTGCCCGGGGTAGACCGGCATCCCGGTATAGATCTCCTGGCTGAGATCCACAATCTTGCCCTTCAGGTTCATGCTCGTCACTCCTGTGTTATAATTGCTCGGCCCACGCTGGCTCGAACGGCCAGCAGCGCGGAGGCCGGCCCTAGTCCTCGTCCTCTTCCTCGCCGGCGGCCCAGAAAAAGCGCTGGCCGCAGTGCGGGCAGAGTCCCGAGAGGTTGCTGATATAGCCAATAAAGCCACGGCACAGGGGGCAGAGCAGGCCGGCGCAGTCCTCCAGGCGGGCAAGCATCTCGTCTTCCACGCCCACGACGTCGGCCAGGTGCAGGTTGATGCAGCCCAGGAGGCCCGCCGCCTGCTCCCTGGTCACCGCGTCTGCGGCCAGCAAGCCGCGCAGGTTGTCCAGCGCCTGCACGACTGCCACCAGCCCCGATTCTCCCTCGTAGCTCACTGTCTCCATGATCCTCTCCCTCTGGCGTATGCTCGGGCGTGCCGGCTACGCTGCCGGGGAGCCTGCTCTCAACTACCAGGGAGAATTTACCTCAAATCGGGAATTTCTGCAAGTGGCAGCGGGCGTGGCGAGACGGTCCAGGCCCGGGATCAACCGTCTTTGAGTCCCCGCTCTCCTTCATTCATAACTGTTTGACAATCGGGCAGATCTGTGGGATAATGCACGCATTGGGCATGGTCTGCCCTTCAGGCCGGATTGCCTTGCCAAGCGCTGACGCTCCCGTTCCCACGTGCACAGGCCAAGATCCTTATACTGGCTCGATACTGGCGTGCTCTGCATAGCCCCGTTTAAGAGGAGGATCGAAAATGGATGGTGCTCAGCTTCCGGTCGACATTCTTCACTGGCTCATCGCCCTGCTCCCCATCGCCGTGCTGCTGGTACTTCTGGCTGTCTTTCAGTGGAAAGGGATCGAGGCCGGGCCGGCCGGGTTGTTGGCGGCGGCGGTGCTCGCCCTGCTGGTGTTCCGGACCCCCTTCGAGACCCTGGCCGTGGCAGCCGGCAAGGGGATCTGGGATGCGGTGTTTATCCTGTACGTGGTCTGGACGGCGCTGTTGCTGTACCTCGTAACCCTGCGGGCCGGCGCCTTTGACGCGCTCCGCAGGGGTTTCCTGGAGTTCAGCCGCAACGAGCTCTTTCTCGTGCTGGCCATCGGCTGGGTCTTTGCCAGCTTTTTCCAGGGTGTCGCCGGCTTTGGCGCGCCCATCGCCGTGACCGCGCCGCTGCTCCTCGGCCTCGGCATGAGGACGAGCTATGCCGTCATAATCACCCTCATCGCCCACGCCTGGGCCAAGCATTTTGGCACCCTGGCCGTGGGCTGGCTGGCCATGGTGCGTGTCACCGAAGTCGCCGATCCCACCGCCACCGCCGTCCAGACGGCGATTCTGCTGGCGCTGGTCAACCTCCTGGGGGGCCTGGGCGTGACGTGGATGTACGGCCGGCGGGCGGCCGTTGTCCACGGCCTCCCTTTGGTCCTGATCATCGCCGTCATCCAGGGGGGCGTGCAGTTGGGGATGATGTACGTCAACCCGGTGCTGTCAACCTTTGTGGCCGGCACCCTGGCTCTCGTTGCGCTCTATCCCCTGTCGCACTGGCGGCGCTACGCAGAGCCCGCGGAGGGCATTGTCGAACGCCCGGCCATGCGGGATGAGCCCCTCGAAGAACCGGTTGCAGCGGAGGAGGCAGCGGGACGGCAAACCCAGATGGGCCTCGGCCTGGCGCTCTTTCCCTACATCTTTTTGACAGTGATCGCCGTCCTCGGCTCGGCCGTCCCGGCCATCACCGACCTTCTCTCGCAGTTGCAGATCGGCCTCCCCTTCCCGGCCGTGGAAACGGGCTACGGGCTTGCCATCCCCGAGGCCGAGCCCTACTCGCCCTTTGCGCTGCTCACGCATCCGGGGACCTTTGTCCTGGTCACCGCCCTCGTAGCCCTGGTGGTCTACCGGCTCCGGGGCTACTACCGCTCCGGAGGCACGAGCCTCCTGGGCAACCTGGTCAAAGATTCGGTCCCCTCTTCCATTGCCATCGCCTCGTTTCTGACCATGAGCAAGCTGATGGACCATTCGGGCCAGACGAGCATCCTGGCCCAGGGCATCGCTTCTGTGGCGACGGCGCCCGTCTATGCCTTTCTCGCCAACTGGATCGGCATCCTGGGCGCGTTCATGACCTCCTCCAGCACGGCCTCCAACATTCTCTTTTCGCCCCTCCAGTCCCAGGCCGCCGCGGCCCTCCCCGGCTTGGAGCAGTCGGCCGTCCTGGCGGCCCAGGGCGCCGGCGGCGCCATCGGCAACGTCATCGCCCCGGCGAACATTGTCATCGGCACCGGGGCCGTCCGCAGTTCGGGGGAGGAGGGGGCCATCCTCCGTGGGACCATCCCCTGGACCATCGTCGCCGGTGTCATAACCGGCATCGCGACCATCATCTTGAATCTCTTTTGAAAGGAAACGGCCATGAGGCGAGTCACGGCACTCGATATCGCGTTCCTGATGCTGCTGGTTGCCCTGCCCCTGCTCAGCCTCGGGACGATGAACGACCAGCCCGTCATGTGGTGGATCGGCCTGGCCATATTGCTGCTGGGCTTTATCATTCCCCTTGCCCTCCGTTTCGTCGCGCTGGCATCGAGCCCCGAAGACGAGCCCGACGTCGGAGAAGAGCCCAGCTAGGGGGATTGCGCGCCTGGCCAGCAGGGCGGGTCGAGCCGGGTCCGGGGATGGGGCAAAAGATGAGAGCCGGCGGCGGGCACGATCAGCGCGCCCGCCGCCGGTATGTACGCTCTACGCTTCGGCTGCCCGGGCGCCGTCGTGGCCGGGAGCCGGCTCAGGTCTGTGCCCGGGGGCGTCTCAGGCGCCGCCCGCTGCTCCTCGCGTCAGGTCTTGCACAAGTTGGGCACACGCTCCC
>JAAYZQ010000640.1 GCA_012514775.1 Anaerolineaceae bacterium | reverse complement strand
GTCCTCGGCCTGCTCATTGTGCTGCTGGCGGCCATGGCGGTGTCGACCAGCGTCGCCGTGCTCCTGGAGCGAGTTGCCTACCGCCCGCTGAGGCGCGCTCCACGCCTGGTGCCCCTCATCACAGCCATCGGCGCATCTTTTTTCCTTCAGTACTCTTTCCTCGGCCTTTTTGGGTCGGGGGTCAAGGGCTATCCTGAAATCGCGCAGCTCCAGGGAAGAACAACCATCCCCGGCACCGGGATCAGCATTCTGAAATCGCAACTGCTGGTGATCGTCGCCGCCATGGTCTTCCTGGCCGTGCTGTATATCCTGGTGCAGCGCACGAAAGTGGGCAAGGCCATGCAGGCCGTTTCCGAAGACAAGGACACGGCAGCCCTGATGGGCATCGACGTGGATCGCATCATCGTCTTTACCTTTCTCATTGGTGGGGCCCTGGCCGGCGCAGCCGGCATCTTTTACGTCCTGCTGTTCCGGCAGGTCCACTTTTTCATGGGCTTTTTCCCCGGCTTGAAAGCCTTTACCGCCGCCGTGCTGGGCGGCATCGGCAACGTCGTGGGTGCCATGCTGGGCGGAATGTTCCTGGGCATTGCCGAATCGCTCTTCCCTAACCTGGTCCTCGACGGCCTGGGCATTCCCGCTCCTTACCAGCTCAAGGATGCGCTGGCCTTTCTCATGTTGGTTCTGATTTTGATCTTCAGGCCTACCGGCATCCTGGGCGAGCGCCTGGCCGCCAAGAAGGCATGAGGTTACGTGACATGGTAGAAAAAGCTGGTATGAAGGCGCCTGAGCTCATCGACGGCCAAGCGGCGGCAGTGACCGCAGGCCGGCGGTTCGATTGGTGGGGCCCGGTCCAAAGCGGCCTGCTGGGGGGAGGCGTGGCAGTGCTCATCTCCCTGGTAGGCATGATTGAGGCTTCCAGCCGGCGCTTTGTCATCAAGGGTACTTTGTCAGTAGGCCAGACCATCCTGTTTCTGGCTCTCATCTATGTGGCATATCGAGCCGTGCAACAGGCAACGAAACGCGAGGCGAGGCACGACGTAGGGCCTGCCCGGCTGGTGGCAAGCGCGGCCCTCGCCGGGCTGGTGGGCAGTGGCATGCTCGCGGCGCTGGTGCTCATCGGCAACGTCGTGAACCTGCGCACGGTGTTCATCAAGGCCTCCCCTGAGCTGTATGACCTACTGACCTTTGGCCTTCCCCTCCTGCCCGGGATCGTCGTCTTGTTGGTGATCGGCGCCGTCATCGGCGCCCTGGTGGCAGGGCTCTACCTGTTGCCCCCCCGCATTCGGAAGGCTGTCGTCCTGGGGCTCGGCTTCCTCCCTGTGATCGCCGTTCTGCATAGCGCCCTGTTTGCCGGCAGCGGCTTGCAACTGTGGGTCGCCATCCTGATCTTTGTCCTGGTTGCCGCCGGCAGCTATGCCTGGTCCCGCTCACAGAAACAGGTCAAAGAACGGGTTTCCAGCATGTCGCCGGCCAGCCAGCGCAGCATGCGCATCGGCGGGTGGGTAATCGCCGGCATCATGGTCCTGTTGCTGCCCCAACTCGGCGACTACCCGGCCGACGTCCTGGATATGATCGGCATCTTTGCCCTCATGGGCCTGGGGTTGAACATCGTCGTCGGCTTTGCCGGCCTGCTCGACCTGGGCTACGTGGCTTTCTACGCAATGGGCGCCTACACCATCGGTGTCCTTACCTCGCCCGAAATCGCCTGGACCGGCTTCCAGCTTACGTTTTGGGAAGCCCTGCCCTTTGCCGTGGGTGTAGCGACCCTGTCGGGCATTCTCCTCGGTATTCCGGTGTTGGGCATGCGCGGCGACTACCTGGCCATCGTTACCCTGGGCTTTGGCGAGATCATTCGCCTGGTGGCCCTCTCCGACTGGCTCAAGCCCTATATCGGGGGATCCAACGGCATCACCCGCATTCCCAAGCCCGTTGCTGGGCCTTTTGGAGCGCTCAACACCCAGGCGGAGCTCTTCTATCCAATCCTCATCGGCTGCCTCCTGGCTGCCTTTATCGCCATACGCACCAAAAACTCGCGGGTGGGGCGTGCCTGGATGGCCGTTCGCGAGGACGAAGATGTGGCGCAGGCCATGGGCATCGACCTCGTGCGCACCAAGCTGCTGGCCTTTGCCACCGGCGCGGCCTTTGCCGGGCTGGGAGGCGCCTTTTTTGCCGCCAAGCTGACCTCCATCTACCCCCACAGCTTCCACTTGCTGGTTTCCATCAACGTTCTGTGCGTGGTCATCATCGGCGGCATGGGCAGCATCCCGGGTGTGGTCATCGGGGCCCTTGCCCTCGTGGGCATCCCCGAGATCTTGCGCGAGTTCTCGGAATACCGGCTGCTGATGTATGGCGCGGCGCTGGTGCTGATGATGCTCAACCGGCCCGAAGGGCTCATGCCCGAGGCCCGGCGAGCACTGGAGCTCCACCAGGAGGAAGTCGAGTCGCTGGAAGAAGGTGGACAAGAAGCCACCGCCGTCGCCGGCTAGTTGACCAGGCATCGGCAGGAGAGAGAAATGGCGATACTTGAAGCAAAAAACGTGACCAAACGCTTCGGCGGCCTGGTCGCCGTCGGCAACTTTGACGTCGCGATCAACGAGCGCTCCATCCACAGCATCATCGGGCCCAATGGCGCGGGCAAGACGACGTTCTTTAACTGCATCACCGGATTTTACCGCCACGAGGAGGGCACGATTCTATTCAAGGGTGAGCCCCTCGACGGTATGTCTCCCGATCGCATCACCCGCCAGGCTATCGCCCGCACCTATCAGAACATCCGGCTCTTTCAGAACATGACTGTCATCGAGAACGTGCTGGTGGGCCAGCACTATCATATGAAGGCGGGCCTCTTTGGCGCCATCGCCCGCGGCAAACGGGTGCGGGCAGAAGAAGACCAGGCCGTGGACAAGGCCCGCGACATGCTCAAGTTCGTCGGCCTGGCGGGCCGCGGCGACTGGATGTCAAAGAACTTGCCCTACGGCGACCAGCGCCGGCTGGAGATCGCCCGCGCGCTGGCCAGCGAGCCTGACCTGCTGCTCCTCGACGAGCCCGCAGCCGGCATGAACCCTTCGGAGAGCCAGGACCTGATGAACTTTATCCGTCGCCTGCGCGACGAATTGGGCCTGACCATCCTCCTCATCGAACACCAGATGCGGGTGGTAATGGGCATCTCTGATACGGTAACCGTGATGGACTATGGCGAAAAGATCGCCGAGGGGACACCGGCCGACATCCAGGGCAACCCCAAAGTGATCGAAGCTTACCTGGGAAGGAGGGCCGCGGCGTAACATGGCACTCTTGGAGATCCACGACATCCACAGCTACTATGGCGCCATCCACGCCCTCAAGGGCATCTCGGTCGAGGTGGAGCAAGGCGAGATCGTGACGCTCATCGGCGCTAACGGCGCGGGCAAGAGCACGACGCTCAATACGGTGTGCGGCATCCTGCACCCACGGAAGGGCACCATCCTGTTCGACGGCGAGCCGATCCAAAACCTGCCCGCCCATCAGATCGTGGCGCGGGGCGTCTCCCAGGCGCCAGAGGGACGGCGCGTCTTCGGGCGGCTCAACGTCACCGAGAACCTGGAGATGGGCGCCTTTGCCCGCAAGGACAAGGAGGGCATCCGGCGCGACATAGACCGCGTCTTTACCCTCTTTCCACGCCTGAAAGAGCGCCACAAGCAGGTGGCCGGAACCCTGTCGGGTGGCGAGCAGCAGATGCTGGCCATCGGCCGCTCGCTCATGGCCAGCCCCCGGCTCCTCCTCCTCGACGAGCCATCCATGGGCCTGGCCCCCATCCTGGTGGAGACCATCTTTGACACGGTGAGCGAGATCAACAAACAGGGCACCACGGTCCTGCTCGTCGAGCAAAACGCCCTCATGGCCCTGTCCATCGCCAGAAGGGGCTATGTCATGGAAACTGGCTCCATCGTGCTGCAGGACAGTGCCGCCGCGCTGGAAAAGAACGAGATGGTGCGCAAGGCCTACCTGGGAGAGGAGTAAGGCACTCACGCTATGCTCAAGATTTAAGAGCCCCCGGGTACAAGCCGGGGGCTCTTTGCGTAACCGCGATATCCACTCTCGTGCCAGGGGCCGAGGAAGCCTGCCTTCCCGACAGGGTCAATCCACGGCTGGCCGGCAGTTCAGGCCAACGTTTCCTCGGGGGTCTCGACCTCCGACAGAGTCAGCTCCACCTGCGGCGCCTGGAACCCGATGCGACGGTGCATGCCGTCGCAGAACGGCTTGTTGCACGAGCCTCCGCAGCGGCACAGGGTAACCAGCTTTCCCTGAGTGACGCGCCGCACGCCGTCAATGTCCACGTAGTCAGCCTGTCCCGGGATCATGTACGGGCCGTTCTCTCGACCCTTGATGGTTATCGGCATTCTCGTTCCTCCTGTCAGGTTCCCCGCGCTATGGCCGCCTCCCGCAGGCGGCAGTCCTCGAGGATCAGGTCCATTATAGCAGAGACGAGGCGAGGCGGCAAACCTCTTGCTCCGAAAAAAGTCCGAGGGAAGTGACGCACAGGGACGCCACAGGGCGACTGTGGCGTCCCTGCCGGCATTGCCGGCTACGGAACAGGCATTGGTAC
>JAAYZQ010000639.1 GCA_012514775.1 Anaerolineaceae bacterium | reverse complement strand
GCCGCCCCCGTCCCACACCGGCAGCGTGAAGCTAAACGTGCTCCCCTGCCCGGGCTCGCTCACGGCCCAGATCTCGCCGCCCATGGCCTGGACCAGGCCCCGGCAGATGTACAGGCCCAGGCCGACGCCCTTTCTGCTCTGCTCGGTCAGATAGTAGCGGTCAAAGATGCGGGGCAGGTGCTCGGGGGCGATGCCGACGCCCTGGTCGACGACGTGCACCACGGCCCGCGGCGGGTCGCCCAGGAGCCGGCCCTGGACCACGATGCGGGTGCCCACGCCCGAATAGCGGGTGGCGTTCGTCAGCAGGTTCAGGAGGACCTGCTCCACCCGGTCGGGGTCGGCCAGGACCCACAACCCGCCGCCGGGCAGGTCGGCGAGCAGCTCGCGCCGGGCGGCGTGGGGCCGGAACCAGGCGAGGACCTTGCGGGCTTGTAGACACAGGTCAAAGGGCTGCGGCCGCAGGTGCAGCTCTTCCGCGTCGAGCCGCGAGGCGCACAGCAGGTCGTCGACCATCCAGCTCAGCCGGTCGGCGGCGCTGTTGACGTTCTGCATAAAGCGCCGGGTCTTGTCCTCGTCGAGGTGGACGCCGGGGCTGAGGAGGGTGGTGGCATAGCCCTTGATGAGGGCCAGGGGCGTGCGCAGCTCGTGGGAGACGTTGGCCACGAACTCGGCCCGGGCGCGTTTTCGTTCCTCCTGGTGCGTGATGTCGCGAAAGACAATGACCACCCGCGCCAGGTCGCCCGCCTCGTCGCGCACCAGGCCGTAGCTGGCCTCCACCGGCACCCAGCGCCCGTCCCTGGTGCGGATGCGATACTCGACAAAGGCCCGCTCTTCCAGGTATTCCAGGCGCAGGGGGCAGGCGATGGGCATCTCGTGCACGCCATCGCCCGTGCCGCGACACCCGACAATGTCGCAGCACAGCTCGCCGCGCACCTGGGGCAGTTGCCAGCCGGTGAGCCGCTCCAGGGCCGGGTTCATGTTCACGATGTGGCCGTAGGGGTCGACGACCAGGATGCCGCTGGCCGAGGCGTCGACGACGGCCTCGCTCTCATGCTTTTCCTGGACGATGGTGTGCAGCAGCCACGAGCGCTCGATGGCCAGGGAGGCATAGTCGGCCAGGGCCACCAGGAGCTCCAGGTCGTGGTCGCTGTATGCCTCGCGGCGGCGGCGGATCATGAGCCAGATGCCAATGGGCTGTTGGTGCAGGTGGATGGGCACGGCGACAAAGGACTGCCACCCGCAGCGCCGGGCCAGAGCGCGATGCCTGGTGCGCGGGTCGCACTGCAGGTTCAGGCCGCGGAGCGGCTGGCCGTCCATGAGCACCCGCCCGGCCAGCCCCTCCCCCAGGGTGAAGGCAATCTCTTCCATCGCCTCGGCGGCCACGCCGCGGGCCACCTGCAGCTTGAGCTGGTGGCCGGGCCGGTCCAGCAAGCGGACGAGGGCCACGTCGCTGTCGACGACCGCCAGCGCCTGATCGACGATACCGCCCAGGGCCGAGTCGAGCGCCAGGCTCGAGACCAAGATGCGGCCTACGTTGCGGAACAGGTCGGGATCAGCCGCATGCCTGGTCATCTGCCGGCCTGCCGATGAGGCAGTTCGCCTGCAAGATCAGCTCCTGCGCGTCGAACGGCTTGTTCATGAAATAGTTGGGCCGGTGGTTGGCGATCTCCTCGGCTTCGGCAAAGTCATAGGCGGTGAGGATCAGG
>JAAYZQ010000092.1 GCA_012514775.1 Anaerolineaceae bacterium | reverse complement strand
CCTGCCGCAGGATGTACTTCATCTCGCTGGAGGAATCGAACTCGGTCAAGCCTTCCAGCAGCTTGGCGATGTAGTCGGGATCCCAGTACATCTCCTCGTCCACGCCCACCACGATGAGCGGGCTGTTCTCCCGCTGCTCCAGCTTGAGGGGTGCGGCCTGCGTGCCCACGTCACCGGTGGCGGCAAGCGTGATATCCCTGCCCAGGATGTGGTGCCCGTCGTGGACGCCGCCGTCATAATGGGCCAGGATGCTGCCGTCTGTGGCGGTAATGCTCACGCTGCCCCGCTCGGAGGTGATCTCGCCCACGGTCAGGTCCCCGGTATCCTGGAGGATGGTGATGGAGCCGTCGTTGTACAGGTAGGCCGTGCCGGTGCTCTCGCCGATGTGGACGGTGATCGCCCGGGGCGCCGGGTCCTCAAGGCCGTTTTCGGCCTCCTCGGCGGGGTATACGCTGGCATCCAGCGCCTTTTTGTAGAGGATTTCGATATCCGCGGCCGTCAGCAGGCTGCCCAGGTATTCGCCCAGGGCTGGCAAGCACTGCGGGCCGTCGTCCCAGATGGGATCGCCGTTCTCATCCTCCACCGGGTCGCCTTCGGCATCCAGCCGCAGCACTTTGGTCAGCTGCAGCCGGAGCAGCTGGGCAAGCAGCGCCGCGGCGTCTTCATAGGCCAGGGTGTAAGCCTTGCCCGTGGGCGCCTGCTCCCGTGCGTCGGGTTCGGTGGTGTCCTCGGTTTCACTGACCGAGCCAGCGGGCCCGAAGATGGCCCCGTACACCGCCCCGGCGTCCGCGTCCAGCGCCTCCTGGGCGCTTTGCACCGCGGCCGCCTCACTGGCCCGCAGGGCCAGGCGGGCGAGGAATTCTTCCGTCATATAGGGGAGCATGCTGGCCAGGGTCAGCCCGCTGCCGGAGAGGCCCAGCAATATCGCAAGTTCCGCCGCCGTGATGCCGGTGGCCGCCTCGTCCAGGCCCGCCAGCGCTTTCTGCTCGTCGTTCAGGGTGGCGAAGATGGCGTCCAGATCGTCCTGGGTGAGCCTGCCGGTCAGTTCTGCCGCCGTGGTGATGCCGCCCAGGGCAGAGGCGCTCAGCCCCTGGCCGGACGCGGCCAGCGCCGCGACGCTCTCGGGCGAGAGCAGCCCCACCAGCCGGGCGTCGCCCACCAATTGGGCCACCCACGCAACGGGCAGGCCTGTTTCCTCGTCCGCCGCGCCAAGTAAGCTCTGCACCACCGCCTGCTCCAGCGCCTGGGTCCACTCGCCCCTCTCGGCCCGCAGCATGATCCAGGCCGCCAATTCCTCAACGGACTGCGCGTCCAGCGCCGCCTGGAGGAACTGGTCCTCGATCCACTTGAGGTGGTCGCCGTCCAGCTCTGTCTCGTGGTCAACCGTATCCCTGCCCAAAAATTCATTGATCTTGGGATTGTCGGGGTGTCCCACCATCTCCACTGCCAGGATGGGCGTCTCCCCAACAAGGATTTCCACCGGGTTGCCTTCCCCGTCGTAATCCGCCAGGATCAGCCGCAGCGCGTCGATGTGGAAGTCGCCCACATGTGGCATGTTCAGCGTGACCGCCGCCGGGATGTCCACGATGAGCCGGGAGTCCTCGCTGGCGATGGCGTTCCCAGCCGACAGGGATAACCCGGCCGTGGCGTCCGTGTCCTCCTCCGCGTACTTGATGAAGGCGCGGTTGCCGTACTCGCCGCATTCGATGCCGTTGTTCCTGGCGATGCTGCCCTGGGCGGCCAACGTGATATCGCTGCCCTTGGCGATGATGCTGTCAAAGAGGATGTCGCCCCCCGCGCCCATGGCGGCGGTGCTGTAAACGCTGCCCATGTTGTCGAAGAGGATGTCGCCCTCCGCGTCAAACATCAGGCCGCTGTTGCCCAGCCAGATGCCGCCGATCACGGTGATGTCCCCGCCCGCAGTAAACTCGAAGGAGCTGTTGACGCCCGCGATGGCGATGGGCGTCACCGGGTTCGGGTCGGTCTCGAACGCCTCGTGCACCGTGATCTTGCCCGCGG
>JAAYZQ010000638.1 GCA_012514775.1 Anaerolineaceae bacterium | reverse complement strand
CGGTACGCCTCGTGGAGACAGCCGGATTCCGCTTCGAGGAGCGCTTTGGCAACCTGTGGGTCTATACGGCCAACTTTCGAAAGGGAGTGTGAACGAGCGCTGGACGAGCACGCCCAGGCCGAGTTTCCGATGCTCGGAGAGATGCTGCGCGATCGTGCACGGCGCCAGGCCTAGCCAGGCGCCACGCCGGGGAGGTCACGATGAGCGTGGTGAGGCTGGTTGGACTGCTCTTCTTTGCCCTCGCCTGCTGCGTCGTCATCGTCCTCGTGGGTGGCGGATGGGTCTTTGTACGCCGGCCGGTTGGCGTGAGCTACTTGACTCTGTGGAGCCTATGGTGGCTACTCATCGCCATCGGACGGCAGCGCGGCGTGCCCTCGACCTACGACCGCAGCCAGCGCCTGATCCTGGCGCTCGGCATCGTTGCCCTCGTCGGTCTCATCGTGCTGCCGCCCTGGGAGTACGCTCACCTTTCCGGTCCCATCCCGCGCGACGGTCCACTGGCCTGGCTGGGTCTGGGCGTCTTTGCAGCGGGCATCCTCCTGCAAGCAACGGCCTTTCGCGCCCTGCACGGCCTGTACACCTCGCGGCTGGGCATCCAAGCGGGACACAGGCTGGTTACCAGGGGCGCCTACCGCTTGGTGCGCCACCCGGGCTATCTGAGCAACCTGCTGTGCCTGATAGGCATCGGCCTGTCTTTGAGCAGCCTGGCGGGCCTGGGCCTGGCCCTGTTCGTCGTGCCGCTCATCGTGCGGCGCATCCAGAGCGAAGAAGCGATGCTCGCCGCCGCGTTCGGAGAGGAATATGAACGCTACAGGCAGCGGGTACCCTGGCGATTGGTTCCGTACGTTTTCTGAACGGAGCGGAGGTTGACGATGGACGCCGGTTATTACATCTCGCGGGAGCGCAAGCTCACGAAAGAATTCGACAGAACCCTGGACCGGATACGTGGTCTGTTCGTCTCCCATATCCGCATGTTAAACCCCTGCACGGCCCCCCACTCGATGATGGGTACCTCCACTAGCAAGCAACCTGCGGCAATAGAGCAGCCAGGGCTGATATGAGGGCATCCAGGTCCCCTTTGGCATTATACCCCTGCACCGACACCCGTATGAACTGCCGGCTGTTCCATTCGATAATCGGCACCTCGACGCGGTACTCGTCGTAGAGACGCCGCTTTAGCTCCTCCGCATCGCACGAGGGCAGCGGGATCGTCGCCATCTGCGCGTACCACTCCGGCGAGTCGGGACAGATTTGTTCCAACCCCGTCAGCTCGCCTATGGCTTGCCGGGCGTAGCGCGCCAGCTCGTGGCACTCTTGCCGCACCCGGGGCCAGTCGTGCTCGGCCTCGAACTCGATGGCTGCCGGCACGGAAAGATAGGCGGCTATGTCGCGCGTTCCCTGCCATTCGTGTTGGAGGACAAAGGGCGAAGAGCCGTTGCTGTCCAACGACAGCAGCGTGCTGCTTTCCGGCTGCCAGCCCCAACTGACCACGAGGGGCTCCAGCAGCGGCTGCACCTCCTTGCGGGCGTAGAGAAAGGCGCTGCCCTTGGGGCTGTTCAGCCACTTGTGGCAGTTGCCGGCATAGAAGTCGGCCCCCAGGGCTTCCAGGTCGAGGGGGATCTGCCCCGGCACGTGGGCGCCGTCGACGATGGTGATGATGCCT
>JAAYZQ010000637.1 GCA_012514775.1 Anaerolineaceae bacterium | reverse complement strand
GGCCTGCCATACCGCACGGCGTTGAGCCTCAACTCGCGAGCCATCGTGCACCTGGAGTTTGCCGAGCCCCATCGCGCCGAGCGTCTCGCTACGGACGCCCTGGCAATCTTTCGAGGCATCCCGGCCAAGCGCGGCATCGGGCTGGCTTCGATTACGATGGGTCACGCCCTCCGCAACAAGAGCAACCTGTGGAGAGATGGCCTGTATTCCTACCAGGACGCAGCCGAGATGCTGGGCCGCGCTGCGGAGCATCTGGATCGAGCCGTCCAGATCTTTGCCGAAGAGGTACAGGAGCCGCTGCGGCGGGTAGAAGCGCTCAACGAGCTGGGATGCATCTATCGAGCACGGGCGGCCCTGGACCAGCAGAAGGCGGATGAGCCTCGGCTCTTTCGCGCCGCGTCCGGTGCCGCCGTCGAGTACCTGACGAAAAGCATCGAGCTGGCCGACGAGCTCCACCTGCCCCTGCTCCTGGCCGACGCGTGCGAGGATCTGGCCCAGGTGTACCTCATGCGCAAGGAATACGACAAGGCTCACTCCATCCTGGACAGAGGTGAGCAGGTCGTGCCCGAAGGGTATCGACTGCGGCCGGGCAGAGAATGGCCCGCAATCAAGACGCAGAGTGCCGTCGAGTCGTTCTGGCTGCAACTCGGCAAGATCGAGCTGCTTAGAGGGAACGTTTCCTTTGACATCGCCACGGAGAACGGCAAGCAGCCGGTAACCCGCGAGGTGTTGGAGGAGACCATGCTCCACTATCTGTTCTCCACGGCCTATTTCGAAAGGTTCTCGGAGCGGGCCGTTGGCATGGGTGAGACCTTCCGGCAGATGTACCATCGCTTCCGGACGTGCAGCCACGAGGATCTGGCCTACCTGCAGGAACGGGTACCCGACCTCGCTGCCGAGTATGACATCGTCAGCCTGGAGCGTTTGGGCAGGTTCTTCGAGGACACCCTGGGCCTGGCGATTCGAGGAGTGGGCTAGCGCAAGCGCCATCCGCCCTGCTGACGCGCGCAGTTCTTGCCGCAGGCCGCCCGGCCTGCGGCATTTTACAACCCCGGCACTTTGTAACAGGCGTGTCATTTGCCTGTCTTCTGCGGTTTACACTTGCCAAGACAGATGCTCGATCTTTTGCTATTCTTGAAGCGCAAGGACACAACCCGGCCGTGAACCTGCTCGAGGTTGGCCGGAGAGGGGAGACGATGCGATGGGAATTGGGATTGCACTGCCAATCAAGGTACGGGGGAAGGGGAGGGAGCCAACGACTCCTGAATCCTGGCTCGGCCTGACAGGAGATATCCTGCGCGATGCTCGCGGGAGAGAGCTGGAGAACCAATCGCGGGCGATTGAAGAACGCCTCCGCTACGGCAAGACCGCCTCCCGCGAGCCTGGCACACCGCTTCTCCGGGAGGCGGCGTCGTCGCGGCTGTCTGGCCGTGGGGACGCTTCCGATGGAGTGACGGCTTCCGAGCAAAGCCTGCGCGGGTTCCTGAGGTTGATGAAGGCCGATCGGTTTCCAGAGGCCCTGAGATACGCCAGGAACGCGGGCTACGACCGGGCGCTCCTGAACGGCTGCGCCGATCCTGCCGAGCTCGATCTCCGGGCGGAGGCCGCCGTCTACTATGGCCAAAACCTGGTTTATACCGGTGGGCCGGAGGAAGCCCGGGCAGTTCTTCAGAACACCATCGAGACGGTGACACGCCTCAACGCGCGCGAAGGCTTGAGCCCGGAGCGCGGGCTGGATCCCGGAAACTGGCGCAGGAATCTGGCGCTGGGAAGGGCGTACAACGTTCTGGGCTACCTTTGCTACCTGGAGCTTGGCCAGTACCGTCGGGCGTTGCGTCTATTCCAGGCAGCGCTGCCCTACTTTGAGGTATCCGACCACGTTGAAGAACTGGCCAACACGGGCCAGAACATGGGCATCGTGTATTCTCTGCGGGGAGAGGGGAACAAGGCCACGGCCCGTCTCGACGAAGCGCTGGAAATCCGGCAAAGGCTGGGCCTGCCGTACAGGATCGCGCTGAGCCGCGAGGCATACGCCAGGGCCTACATCGAAGCGGGACAGCCCCATCGTGCGCGCATCGTCGGCGAGCAGGCTTACGATGCCTGCAAAGAGCTGAATGCCAGGCGCGGCGTCGGGCTGACGGCTGTGACGGTGGGGAGAGCCTACCACGGGCTGGCCATGCTGACGACGGTCTATGATGATCGGAAGCGCCTGGAGCACGAATGCCGGGCCGTCAGGTTGCTGGAAGAGGCGAGGGACATCTTTGCAAACCAGGTTTTCGAGCCCATCCGGAGCATAGAGGCGCTGCTGGCACTGGGCCAATGTTACGGCAACCTGGCACTCTTTCCCGGTTCCGGCGAAGGCATCGCCAGAGAGCGGCAACGGCGGGCCCTGGCCTGTCTGGGAGAGGCAGTCGACATGGCCCGGGACCGTCACCCGGTTCACTTTGTCAGCGCCTGTATCGAGATGGCCCGCCATCACCTGCAAACCCAGGGCTTTGATCAGGTGGCAGCCTGGCTGAAGCGGGCCGAGGAGGTCATTCCGCAAACCTACCGGTTGCGGGCCGGCGGGACTGCCGATGACGACCCGGACGGAGAGCCTGTCGACGAATTCTGGCGGCAGGTCGGCGAGATCGAGATGATTCGAGGCCATCTCGCCTTTGACCGCGCAACGAGGGACGGGGCCTGCGACTCGTTCCGTGAGGCTGCTTCGCGGGCCATACCCTGCTATGCGTGGGCGTTCGCCCAATGGCACCGGTTCCAGGGGTCGACGCCAGAATACAGGGGCCGGGGCGGCGAGATCGTGGCCCGGTTAAGGCTGGGCTCAAAGGACGACTTTGAATACGTGCGGGAGACGATCTTTCCGCAGGTGGAGCTGCGTGTGGGGCGGTTATACGACCTCCCCGAATTGCTGGAGCCCACGCCGTTGCTGGCCCGGAAGTGACTTCTGCCGGCCTGTCATCAGTCTGTAGCTCATCTGTTCTATATCTGTCATGACACCGGCCGGTTTCGTGCTATATTGAGGGCAGTTCCAACAGCCAGAAGGGAGGACACAATGATAGAGCCGATTGGATTGCCGGTTGTGTTGCACCAATGGTGTATCGTGGGGTTCGTCGTGTTGTGGTTCGCCTGGAGGTGGAATTCGGCCTGGAAGATCGCGATGTCCTGCACCCTCGGCTCCTGTTCGGCAGTACAGGCTGCCAGACTGTACGAGCGCCGGATGCCGGCCGTCACTCGTCGAACCTACAACTGGGGCTACCATCCCCGCGACGATGCCGCGGCCAGCAGGTAGGCAGACGCGGAATGTGCTGTTCGGGGAACTTGTCGGCTGACTGAAGGGGGTGATCAAGGTGATGATGGCGATTGGATGGGCTGTCGTACTCGTGGGAATGTGCCTGGCTCTCGCCGGCGCCGAAGCTCTCGATCGGGTGGTAAAGGCGAGATGCGCGGCCCGAGTCGAAAGAAAGGCCGGTCACCCGCGTTCGGCCTTGAATGGGGTGGGAACCCACGAGGAGGGGTGGGCCGGCAGCGGCGGCGCCGGAACCTGAGGCCATGAACGAGTCGAGTTTCGGGAAGGCGGAGGACAACTTCCTCCGGGCAAGCGGCCCTGACACCGCGGGCCTGGAGGATTTTTTCGGGCGGTGTTCCCGGGTGCGCCCCTCGCTAAGCGCCGCTCAGCAGTAGGTACAGCATCCCCGCCGTGACCAGCACGGCCAGCACGGGCACCACCTGGTGCAGCCTGCGCACGACGAGGGGCATCGGCCTGTCGATGCTCAGCAGGCCGCCCGTTGCCACGAGGATGAGAAAGAGCAGGACGGTGACGGCGATGGCGGCAATTGCCAGGGGCTCCAGGGGCGCCGCCCGGTAGACCATCACCCCCAGCCAGACACCTGCCCCGATCCCCACCAATTTGTGGATTGTGATGAGGGCCGTGCTGTAGGGCTTGCCCGACCGCCAGAGCAGGATCCCGGAAACAACAATCAGGAAAAGAGCCAGCCCAACGCCAAAAACTCCCATTTCGGTCGTACTCACGTCTACCTCCCTGTGTCGAGGACGGCACCGCGCCATCGGGCCGCCCCACGCCAACCGCTAGCGTCCATCCTCCTGCAAGAAGCCGAGGACGTCGCGCGCAAATTCTTTTCCGGTCGGGGCATGCCCCTTGTCGGGATAGAGGACGAGCCGGGCGTTGGGGATGCCCGCCGCCGTCTCGCGCAGCAACTCCTCCGTGTAGAACGGGTCACGGGCGCCGGCGATGACCAGCGTTGGAGCCTTGATCTCGGCCAGACGGTCTCGAAAGTCGTGCCTGTCCTCCGCTTCTGCCGTCACGACAAAATCCGAGGGGTCGTCGGGCGCGGTCCACGCCATTAAGAGCGACCCGAAAGCCGCCGTGATCTTGCCCAGGCGGCTGGGTATCATCATGAACCCGAGATAGTCGGCGCTAGCCTTTCTCCACTTCTGCTGGGCTGCCAGGCGTGCAACGCCGAGCTGGGCCGCCTTGCCGGCGTCTCCCAGGCTGTGGGCGCTGGCGTGGAGGATCAGCCGGCGGACCAATTCGGGATGGTCGGCGGCCAGGTGCTGGGCGATGGACCCGCCGGTGGAGGTGCCGAGCACGTCCACCGGCCCGCCGAACTCGGCCTTGATGGCGTCTGCATAGTCGTTCGCCATGTCGCGCATCGTGTAGCCGGCGGGCAAGCCCCGTCTGCGGGTCACGGCATATAAGGTATAGGCATCGTACAGAAAGCTGTACATGCTGAACATCATGCGGGCCGAGCGTCCCGCGAGCGGCTTGTTCTCGTACACCAACCCCTGGAGGAGGACGAGGATCTGCTGCCCGTGGCCCAGCCGGTTGTAGGGCAGCCCGTTGGAAAAATAGCCTGCGGCTGTGTGAGACGTTGCCATTGTGCCCCCTCGCGCGTCGTCCTGCGCACGAGATATCATACACCGGGGAGGCGAAAAGGGCAAGCCGCAGGGTGCGCCGTCATGCCGGCTAACGCCAGTTGGCGCCTTCGGCGATGGGGCCTGGCGGACGGCGCGGACCTGGTGTCAGCGGGCTGATTTTTCGTCCAGGCCGGCGATCCCTTCGCGCAGGGCATAGAGGGCCGCCTGGGTGCGGTTGGCCAGGTGCAGCTTGCCCAACATGTTGCGCACGTGGGTGCGCACCGTCCACTCGCTGATGACGAGGCGATCGACAATCTCCTGGTTGGTGAGCCCCTGTGCCAGCAGCTTGAGCACCTGGAGCTCGCGCTGCGAGAGCGGGTCGGGTGCCGGCGGCAGATCCGACGGCTGGTTGATCTCGCGGATCAACTGCAGGGCGATGCTGGGGTGCAGCGACGGCTCGCCGCGTTGGACGTCATAGATGGCTTCCAGCAACTGGTCAGGGGCCGTGTCTTTCAGCAAATAACCCAGGGCTCCTGCCCTGATGGCCGGAAAGACCTTGTCTTCTTCGCCAAAGCTGGTGAGCACCAGGATCGAGACATTGGGGTTCTCGCTCTTGATCTCGCCGATCGCTTGCAGCCCGTCCTTCACGGGCATGATCAGGTCCATCAAGATCACGTCGGGCTGGAGTTTGCGCACCAACGACACGGCTTCTGCGCCGTTGCTGGCCTCGCCCACCAGCTCCATCCCCGGCTCGCTGGCGATGAGCGTCCGCACACCTTCCCGCACGATGGGATGGTCATCGGCTATTAAAACGCGTATCACGTCCATACCACGGCTCCCGCACACATGTTGGAATCCCTACACCGCCGCCAGTGGGATGGGCACGCTGACCTTGACCGTCGTGCCCCGGCCCCGGGCCGATCCGATGTCCAGGCACCCGCCCATCTGCCTGGCCCGTTCTCCCATGCTCGTCAGCCCCATGCCGCCCCGGTTGTTGGCCGACTGCAGGTCAAAGCCCTGCCCGTCGTCCGTTATCTCTAGCACGAGCGTCTCGCCCTCGACGCAGATGCGCACCGTCTCCCTGGTGGCTCCCGCATGTTTCAGGGCATTGTTCAGGGCTTCCTGGGCGATCCAGTACAGCCCCTCCTCGAGCGAGGCGGGCAGCTCGACCAGGTCATCCATGACGACTCGCGCCTCGATGCCCACCCGTTTCTCGACGGCGTCGATCCTCTTGCGCACCGCGCCGACAAACCCCTCCTGCTCCAGGACGGGGGGCCTCAGCTCGTGGATCATCAATCGCATCTCGCGCAGGGCTTGCTGGGCAATCTCTCCGATGCGCCCCAGGTAGTCCTCGGTCTGGGCGCCACTTCCCGCGCTGAGGAGGCGGCGCCAGCCCTCGGTGAGGAGCACCAGGCTGTAGAGCGACTGTGTGACCGAATCGTGCAAGTCGCGGGCCAGGCGGGTGCGCTCCTCCAGGACGGCCAGCTCGCGGCTCTGGTCGTAGAGGTGGGCGTTCTCGATGGCCACGACGATCTGATCGCCCAGGCTCTGGATGGCGACGACGTCTTCTTCCGTGAAGGCGCCCACGCGGCGGCTGTGCACGTCCAGGGTGCCGATGACCTGGCTGCCGAGCCGCAACGGAATGACCAGCTCCGAGCGGGTCTCGGGCAGTTGGCTGTCCGGCAGAAATGCCGGATCGTCCAGGACGTCGTTCGCCACCACGGCCTCGCCGCTTTGCGCGGCCTTGGCATTGACGCTGGGATGGTCCAGGTCGATCCGCTGATGCTCCATGTTCTTGCTGTGGCTCCCGGCCCGGAGCACCAGTTGCTTCGCATCGCGATCCAGCAGGAAGACCTGCACGTGATAATAGCCAAAGGCCTCGCGGATCATCTCGACGACGCGGGGCAGCAGAATGTCAATGTCCAGGATGGACGTGATCTCGCGGCCCACCTGGGCGCTGGTCTGCAACTGGAGTGCCCTTTGCTCCAGGGCCTTGTTGGCCCCCTGCAGGGCGTGCGTGCGCTGTTCGACCCGGTTTTCCAGCGAGCTGATGAGGTCGTGCAGTTGGGCGGTCATGCTGTTGAATGCCTGGGCCAGGGCGCCGATCTCATCCTGGCGCTCTACGGTGGCCGTGCGGTTCAGGGCTCCCCTGGAGATCTGGGTCGCCGTGTCTGCCAGGTCGACGATGGGATCGGCGATGCTGCGGGTCATGGACAGAGAGGCGGCGACGGCCAACCCCACGGCAGCCAGGGCGATGACCACGTTGACCCCGGTGGTGGCCCAGACAGCCTGAAAGGCCTCGGACAGATCCTGTTCTACGGACAGCACGGCGCCAAGGGGTTCGAGCCAACGATACACGCCAATGACCGACGTGCCCGTGGAATCGGTGTACAGGCCCGAGCCGCTCGCGCCCTGCCGGATAGCGGTGTCGATCCCCTCCGTGTGGACGGCGGCTGCCGCTTCTCCACCCGGCTCCAGGATCGTTCCGGCCAGGGCCGAATAGCCCGGCCCCACGAGATAGGCCTTGCCTGTTTCTCCCAGCCCGGTCCCTTCGTCGAGGATGGCGTGCAGGTCCCCGGGCGCGGTCCGCCCGCCCATGAGGCCCATGAGCTGCTGCTCCTCGTCCACGACGGGCACGACGGCCATGACCGAAGCCTGATCGTGCAGCAGGGCCGTCCCCTCGCTCGAAGCAAAGAGGCTGGAATGGAAGGGCAACTGCGTGGCCGGTCCCTCCAGGCCCTTGTGGAAGAGGGCCTGGGCGGAGTAGACCTGGCCCTCCCGGGCGACGTCGGTCGACACGACCACCTCACCCGAGAGGTCCACCAGGAAGAGCTCGTCGATCCGCGGCGACTGGCCGACGAGGGCAGCCAACTGCCTGCGCACCAGTTGATAGTACCAGGCGTACTCCTTGTCTTCGTTGCCCAGGCGCAGCGTGGTGTTGACGAATTGGGGGGAGCAGTCGGTCTGGGAGAAAAAGAGCAGCTCCTGTTGCAGCGACTCGACCCAACCCTGGATGGCCCACTCCTTGCGGGCTGCCACTGACTCCAGCCGGTCGATGGATTGCTGGCGGCCGTTCAGATAGCTTACCAGGGACGTGCCGATTCCCACCCCGATCACTGGCAGCAGGGCGATCAAAACGAACCACACGAGCAATCGCTTCCGAATCATGGTAGCCTCGCTCGATTATAGCACAGGCAAAGGAGAAGGCCAATGTCCCCTGGCCGGTTGGCACCCGGCTCAACCCTTTTTCAGGAGATGGGCCAGGGCCGAGAGAAGCAGCAGGACATTTTCCGGCCGGCTGGAGTAGCCCATGAGCCCGATGCGCCACGCCTTGCCCTTGAATGCGCCCAGGCCGCCGGCGATCTCGATGTTGTACTCGTCCAGCAGTTGCCTGCGGATGGCCGCTTCGTCCACGCCCTCGGGCACGGCCACTGTCGTCAGCGTCGGCAGCCGGTGGCCGGCGGGCACCACCAGAGCCAACCCCAGTTCGGCGAGACCCTCCCACAGGAGCGCGCTGTTCGCCCGGTGCCGCTCGAACCGCGCCTCCAGGCCCTCCTCCTGGACCAGACGCAGCGCCTCGCGGATGGCAAAGTTCATGGTGATGGGGGCCGTGTGGTGGTAGGTGCGCTCGGCGCCCCAGTAGCTTTCGAGCTGGGCCAGGTCCAGGTACCAGTTGGCGACCGGCGTCTTTCTGCGGCGGATGGCTTCGCGGGCGCGGGGCCCGACGGTAAGCGGCCCCAGGCCAGGGGGACAGCTCAGGCACTTTTGCGTGCCGCTGTAGGCCATGTCCACGCCCCATCCGTCAATCTCGACGGGGACGCCGCCCAGCGAGGTGACGCAGTCGACGAGGAACAGGCCCCCATGCCTGTGGACGATCTCGCCCACGTCCGCCAGGGGCTGCAGCGCGCCTGTGGACGTCTCGGCGTGCACCAGGGCCACCACCTTGGCCGGCTTCTGGCGCAGGGCAGCCTCGATCTCGGCCGGGTCGAACACCTCACCCCAGGGCCGCTCCAGGCGGCGCACCTCGGCGCCGTAGCGCCCGGCCATGTCGCACAGGCGCTCGCCAAAGTAGCCGTTGACGCCGATGATAATCGAGTCGCCGGGCTCCAGCAGGTTGGCCACGGTGGACTCCATGCTGGCGCTGCCCGTCCCCGAGACGGGCAGCGTCATGTCGTTCTCTGTCTGGAAGACGTAGCGCAGCAGCTCCTGCACCTCGTTCATGAGGGCGATGAACTGCGGATCGAGATGGCCCAGCAGGGGATGCGCCATGGCGCGCAGCACGCGCGGGTGCACCATGCTCGGGCCCGGCCCGAGAAGGATTCGTTCGGGTGTGTTCAGGTCAGCGTACATTGAGAACCATCCTCCTAAAAGATTCGTACTCCTTGCCTGCGCAGCGCGCGTTGGACGCGCGCGACGTCTACCGCGCCACAGTTGACCCCGTCCCGCACCGAGACGGCGGCCGCCACGCCCGCGCCCTGGCCGGTCACCGTGCAACACATCATGTTGCGCAGTGCGGCGTGCGACATCTTGTCGCCCGAGACGCAGCGCCCGGCCACCAGCAGGTTCTCCACGAGCTGTGGGATCAGGATGCCGTACGGCACCTGGAAGTACCGGCCGGTGGTGGGCAGGACCAGGACGCCGTAGCCGTCGATGAACTCCGGAAAGATGCCGATGCTGTCATCGAAGCGGGCTTGATGGCGCACGTCCTGCCCGGTGATGGCGTACCGGCCCACGATCTTAAGCGAGTCGCGGGTGCCGAGGGTCATGCCAAAGTTGCGGAGCCTGGCCTTCTCGAAGCCGGGCGCGTACCGCCGCAGGGCCTCGATGGCCAGCAGGGCCTGGCGCCGTCCCTCCATCTCTGCCCGGGTCAGGTCCCGGACGTCGGTGGGGTCGTAGCCGGTCATGTAGACCACGTTCAGGTTGGTGGCCTCGCCTTCGTCGGTGAGCGTGCCCCACGTGCCGCCGATGCCGGTCATGTGCTCCGGGATCAGGCCATCCTCGCGGGCGCGGTTGAAGGGTTCCTCCAGGTAGGTGCTAAAGAGGTGGTCCTCTTTGCCCGTGGTTTCCATGGCCCAGTTCTTGCCCCAGTCCCCGTAAGTCGCCGGACGTTGCCTGACGTAGTCCAGGAAGCGCTCTTTGTCGACGCCGGCACAGGAAAACATGACCGTCACGCCCATCATCTCGTCCCGGTTCGTCTTGCGACACGGAGCCCCGGCACGGTACGCAACGTCGGCATCTCCCGTGGCGTCGACGACGCGCCGGGCCAGGATGGCCTGGCGGCCCGATTTGCTCTCGGTGACGATCCCGCGGATGGCGTCGCCCTCCATGATCACGTCGACCGCCAGGCAGTGGAGGAGCGGCACGATGCCCGCTTCCTGCACCATCGAGTCGTCCACGACCTTGAACATCTCGGCGTCCAGGGCCAGGCTGTTCGATTGGGGCTCCTGGCGGGCACCGCCCATCCCCAGGGCGCGTTGCTCGAACTCGAGGCCGACCCCCTCGACGTCGACCGTTCCCTCGTGGCGGTACCAGGCGATGGTCTCTACGCCCACCTGGCTGATGACGCCCCCGAAGCAGCCATAGCGCTCGACCAGCACCGTGTGGACGCCCTCACGCGCCGCGCCCAGGGCCGCGGCCAGGCCGGCCGGCCCGCTACCGACTACCAGCACGTCGGTCTCGGCCAGCACGGGCACGCGTTTCACCATTTCCTCGATCAACTGCATTTCTCCCTCCCTGGACGTGTGCCGGCCAACCGCGGTTGGGCGGGCGCTCTCATTGGACCTCGGCCTCTGACGCGAGCACGTCGGCATCACAGATCTTGCTGGTGTCCTTGTCGTCGGCCAGGTGGCAGGCGACATAATGGCCGGGGCGCACGACGCGAAAATCAGGCACAACCCTGGCGCACTCGTCGATGGCCAGCGGGCAGCGGGGGTGAAAGACGCACCCCGTTGGCGGATTGGCGGGGCTGGGCGGCTCCCCCTTGAGGATGAACCGCGTCCGCCTGGCCTCCAGCCTGGGGTTGGGCACCGGCACGGCGGAGTTGAGGGACTGGGTGTAGGGATGGAGCGGGTCGTCAAAGAGACGGCTGCGATCGGTCAGCTCCATGAGCTTGCCCAGGTACATGACGGCGATACGGTGGGAGATGTGCTTGACCATGCTCAGGTCGTGGGCGATAAAGAGGTAGGCCACCCCCAGTTGCTCCTGCAAGTCCTGCATGAGGTTGATCACCTGCGCCTGGATCGACACGTCCAGCGCCGAGATGGGCTCGTCGCAGACGATAAAGGAGGGGTTGAGCGACAGGGCCCGGGCGATCATGATGCGCTGCCGCTGCCCGCCGGAGAACTCGTGGGGAAAGCGGCGGGCGTAGGCCGTGTCCAGGCCCACCAGCTCCAGCAGCTCTTCCACCCGCCTCTTGAGCTCCCGGCTGCCCCGGCGATGGATGCGGTGGATGACCAGGGGCTCGCCGACGATCTTGGCTACCGTATGGCGGGGGTTGAGGGAGGCGTAGGGGTCCTGGAAGATCATCTGCATCTTGGGCCGCAGGCTGCGCAACCGGTCGCGGCTGGCCTGGGTCAGCTCCACGTCCTCCAGGAACACCTGGCCCGACGTCGGCTGTTGCAGTTGCAGGATGGCCCTGCCCGCCGTGGACTTGCCACAGCCGCTCTCGCCCACCAGGCCCAGGGTTTCGCCGCGCCCGATGTCAAAGGTGATGCCGTCCACCGCCTTGACGGCGCCCGACTGCCGCCCCAGCAGGCCGCCGCCGACGGGAAAATGCTTCTTGAGCTCCCGAACGCGGAGG
>JAAYZQ010000091.1 GCA_012514775.1 Anaerolineaceae bacterium | reverse complement strand
GGCAGCCGGCAAAGGCCGGGTCACCCAGCCGGCCCTGGAAGCGGGCGTGGTACGGGAAGTCGGGGATGATCAATTGGCCGGGCTGGGCCGCCTCGGGCACGGTTGCCACCAGCCAGGCGGCGTCGGCGGGCAGGGCGTTGCTCCGCGTGCCGTTGAGCAGCCTCAGGGTACCCGGGAAGGGCCGGTCGGTCAGGGCCGCCGCCCAGGTACGGTGCGTGGGGCAGACGACCTGGTCCTGCGCCGGGGCCGGCCCGCCGCGCATCAGGCTCGAGGCTGCCCCGCTGAAATAGGCGTCCAGCTCCACGACCTCGCCCGGGGCGGGCGGGTTTTGCAGCAGCCCGGCCACGTCGCTGCCCGTCGATTGCGCGGGCGCCGGAGCCGCCGTGGGCTGCGGCTCGGCGGTGGGCGCCGCGGGCCCGCGCCACCAATCGTACAGCGCGTCCCAGTCCAGGTGCCCGTAGCTCCCGAACCAGCCGGACTGCCCGCCGGGCCAGGGGCCCAGGCCCTCGGCCACCGGCTGCGGGCTGCCCTCCCCGGTGGGCGCCAGCCACAGCGACACCCTCTCGCCCTCATCCATGCGGACAAAGAGAACCTGGCTGCCATCCGCCGACCACAGAGGCCGCTCGTCGCGAACCCCCTCGTCGCCCGTGAGCCGGCGCGGCGCGGAGCCATCGGCGGGTGCAAGCCAGATGCGGCGTTCGAACAGCGCGGCCCTGGCGGCGTCGCCGCCCCCCATGGAGCCGGCGTCGGGCGCGGCCGCATAGGCCACGCCATGCGACGAAACAGCGGGCGACACGGCCGCAAGGTCGCCCGGGGTCACAGCCGTCGCCTCGCCCGTCCCCGGGTCCGACAGCACGACGCCCTTGCTCGTCCAGGTCTCGCGCCCCGCGCCCGCCGCCAGGGCGACGCTGCCAGTGGGCGAACTGCTCCAGAAGTCGTCGTAGTACAGCACCACGCCCTCGCCTCCCGAGAGCAGCACGGGCTCCCCCCCACCCGCCGGCAGGGCGTAGAACGCCGCGCCGTCGGCCAGCAGCGAGGCCGAGAGGTAACCCTCCCAGAAAAGGACGTGCTGGCCGTCGCCGCTCCAGCCGGCGAGGAGCGCCTCGCCCCGCCGGGGAATGCCGCTGTCGTACAGCAGCACCGGCTCGCCAGCCGCGCTCTCGCCGGCCGCCACCAGCCACAGCCCCTGGGCGTCCATCCCCTGCCACCACTCGTAGGCAATCAACTCGCCGTCCAGGCTCCAGGCAAAGCGTCCGGGTCGGCCGGCGGGGTCCACGGGCAGCAACGTCAGGAGTTCGGCCTCGCCGGCGCGCAGCACCGCCAGGCGCAGCACCCCCGAGCCGGCGACATAGGCCAGACGATCCTCCGTGGGCGACCAGGCAAAGTCGTTCACCACCCCGCCCTGGTCCACGGCATAGGCGTCCTGGCCGTTGGCCCGGATGAGCCACACGGCCGTGTCGCGCCGGTAGGCCAGCCACTCCCCCGAAGGCGACCAGCGCGGCTCGCTGACCGCCAGCGGGCCATCGTCCCCGGCCAGGCGCACGGGCTCGCCGTCGGGCAGCTCCCGGACCCACAGCTCGCCATCCTGGACGTAGGCCACCCGGCCCAGGCCGGGCTGATCTGCCGGTTCCTCGCCCGGTACAACGTCCCTTGCCTCCGGCCTCGGGGAGGGGAGATCCACCAGGGCCGGCGTCCCGCCGACCACTCCTTCGACGGCCGTGGCGGTGGCGGCAGGCGTGGAGGGGCCGCCGGCCACCGGCCCCGGCTCCTGCCTGGCCTGGTTGCTCAGCAGCAGGGCCAGCAGGCCGATGAGCATCAGTCCAACACCGGCAGCGGCGAGGCCGGCCAGGCGGCTCACCCGCCGGGAGCCCGCCCTCCGGCCCTCGGCCCGCACCCGGGCGAGAACACGATTTCTCTGCTCCGATGTCAGCGCCGCCGGCGGCAGGGCGCGGCTCAGGCGGTCCTGTTCGGCATAGGTCCGGGCCGTGGCGCTGCACGCCTGGCAGCCCGGCAGGTGGTCCTCCACCAGGCGCCTCTCCTCGGCACTCCAATCCTCCCGCGGCAAGGCCAGCAGCGCGCGGACCTTCCGGCAGTCGGTCATCGATCCCTCCTCAGCTTAGCGCCCCTCGTCGTACGCCCGGCGCAGCATCTCGCGCGCCCGGCTGAGGCGCATCTTGACAGCGCTGGAGCCCAGGCCCAGAATATCGGCAATCTCGGCCACCCGGTAGTCCGCCACCGCGGCCAACAACAGCGGCGCCCGGTAGCGGGGCGGCAGCCTGTTCAGCGCCACCTGAAAGTCCAGGCGCGCCGCCGCACCCTCGGCCAGCGAGGGGCCGGGTGCCGGGTCCCGGTCGCCCAGGGGCACCCATTGGAGCAGCTTGCGGCGGCGGTGGTCGTTGGCCGCCAGGCGCGAGGCGACGCGGTACAGCCAGGCCCGCGGATTCTCCCACGTCTCGCCCCCGGCCATGGCCCGGTAGGCGCGGAGAAAGGTCTCCTGGGCCAGCTCCTGGGCGCGGGGCAGGTCGCCCGTCATCCGCGCCAGGTAGGAGCAGATCGGTTCCTCGTACCGCGAAAACAGCGCTTCGAACTCCTCGTCAACCCGTTCCATGGGCTCCTTTGCTCTCCACATAGTAAGACACGCGAGGAGGGCATCTGGTCACAAGATTATATCGCATTCCGCGGAAAAAGGTAACATACAAGACTGGACCGGCCGCCAGGACCGATCCAGTCTCGAGATAAAGGCAGGGCGCGAGGTCAAGGCGCGGGGAAGACGAACTCCCAGGGACCGCTGAATCGGGTTTGATCGTAAGGCTCTGTCATCTCAAAGCCCGCCAGCTCGGTTATCTTGAGCCGCCACGTGCCTCGCTCTTCCGCGAGTGGTGTCAGAAGGCCATAGACATAGCACACGTCTCCACCGGCCTCCTCGATGCGGTCCCGAACCTCGAAGCCCACCTGGTGGTTGCGTCCCGGGCCCGTGTCAAGGGTACCGATTGGGGCCCAGTCCAGATCTTGCGTGGTCTGGAAGCACAGCGAGACCCGCGTTTCGGCCGGCGTGACGGCCACCGTCTCCAGGCGCACCCCAATCCCGGAAGCCTGCGCCGTCTGCCCCACGTTGGCGACGCGCGCAGGCAGGAAGGGCACGGCAAAGTCAAAGGCGAACGGGCCCACGGTGGCGCCCTCCCGTCCCTCCATGGGCACCAGGACCTGCGCGCTGGCTGGCAGATCTGCCGGGCTGCCCTCCGCCGGCCCGAATTCGCCCTCGGGGTTGGCGGCGATCCATTCTGTCAGCCGCATCTCCAGGTGGAGCTGCAGGTTGGATGGAGCACCTTCCACTGCCGCTCCATCGAAGGCCATCAAGTAACTCGCGTCTCCCTCTGGCAGAGAGACGTCCAGAAGCTCTGACGAGCCCCATACTCCGGCACCCATCATTTCGCGGAACGTGGTGCCGCTCCCGTTTGTCAGGCTGACCTGCTTGCGGTATGTCGCGGGATCCGCCAGCCCGCTGACGCTGTAGCCGACGATGACCTGATGAGCATCGGCATAGACCCTTTCGATCGTGACTGTTACACCGGCAACGGTCTGGGCAAGATGGACCTCGTGCAGCAAGTCATTCTCTTCCAGGTATTGCCAGCTCGGCACCATGGTAAACAGCCGGCCCACGGCCGGGCCCAGGGCATAGCCCAGGGCGCCGAGGAACAGGAACGCCACCAGGGCCAGCGAAGCCCAGCCCAGGCGATTGGCCGGCCTGAAACGCCCCCAGGGGGACCGGCTGCGCCGGGGTCCCAATCGAGCCTCGATGGCCGGCCAGAGATCCAGGCCGGCGGGCACATCGCGTCCGGCAATCTCGTGCAGGGTTCGGGCCAGTGATTCCTCAACCTTTTTGTCCTTTGTTCTCATTGCTCTTGCTCCTGTTCATTGTCCTCGGTGAGACGAATGGCAGAACTCAGCGGCGGCCGCCCGTTTCGAGGGACGCGGGCCACAGGGGAGCCAGCAGCGTTCGCAGCCGCTTCCGCGCAGCGTGGAGCCGCCACTTGACGGTGCCTGGCGGGCACGCCTGGAGGCCAGCGACTTCCGCTTCGTTGAGTCCCAGGTAGTAGCGCATGACAACGGCCGCCCGCTGCGGCGCCGGCAGCTTGCCCAACGCATCCCAGACTGCCCGGCGCGTCGCCTCGGCCTCCGCCAGGGTGGCGGGGCCAGGGTTCGGGTCGCGCAGGAGCGCAGCGACCGCCGATTCGCCTGCGGAAGCCTCCTCCAGCGAAACGTTGCGCTCCCGGCGAGCCGTGGCCTTGAGGGCGTCGTTCACGACGATGCGCAGGAACCAGGGACCGAAAGTTCGATCCGCGTCGAACTGGTCGATGCGCTCATAAGCCCGCAGGAAAGCAGCCTGCACCACGTCTTCGGCCAGTGCGCGGTCGCGGGTGACCAGGTAGGCGGCTCGCATGGCGCGCACCTGGTGGCGCCGCACCAGCCCTTCGAGCCCCCCAGGATCCCCTCGTTTCAACCGCGCAACGGCGTCCCGTTCTTCCATTCGTTTCTCTCCTCGACGGATTTACTTGAGAGCTCTCTACTCTTACTATCCGCGAGGTGACAAAAAGGTTGGTATCGACCCCAAATATAACCCCGATGAGGCCCTTTGTCAACGGGTTGACCGGGCCAGCGGAGCCTTGACAGGCCCTCGCAGCCTGTGTTACAATGCCTTCCCAGGGCCGGCCAACGGAGGTCGGACAGCGGTCCTCGCGCACCCGCGCTCTCTGGCACCGCACAGGCAGCGGCACGTGCCCGACACCGACTACCATCAGGAGGACGTAGGATCATGCTCATCCAGGAAGCCCAACGCGAGATGCGGGCCACGTTTCTGGGCGGTTTTGCCGGACAGGGCGTTTCGGGCCTCATCTGGCTGCTCTCGGCGGCCCTATCCACCTGGGTTTCACCCCCAGCCGGCATCTGGACCCTGGTCGCCCTCGGTTTTTTCACCTTCCCGCTGACCCAGCTCGCCCTGCGGGCGATGGGACGGCGGCCGTCCCTCAGCCGGGAGAACGCGCTGAATGGGCTGGCCATGCAGGTCGCCTTTACGTTACCCCTCAACCTGCCCCTCGTCGCCGCGGCAACACTCTATCGCCAGGAGTGGTTCTACCCGGCCTTTATGGTTGCCCTGGGCACCCACTACCTGCCCTTTGCGTTCCTCTACGGCATGCCCCACTTTGCCGTGCTGGCCGCGCTTCTCATCGGCGGCGGGGTCCTCATCGGCCTGTATGGGCTGGGACCCTTTGCCCTGGGCGGATGGCTAACGGGGCTCGTGCTGCTCGCCTTTGCCTTTGTGGGATTGGCCGCCGCGAGGCGCGAGAACCGTGCCGTCTAACCGCGACGCGCCGCGGACGAGAAGGACCCCTACCCCGGCCAACTCGCAGTCCGGCGCGCCCGCCGCGCCCGCCGGCGGGGTGAACACGCCGGCGGCCAGGCGCACCGCCTGGATCGTGACGCTCATCGCCTTCCTGGCCGGCGTCGCCGCCACCGTCAACCAGTTCAAGGTGCCGCCTGCCCTTCCCACGCTGCTCCCCGCCCTGGGCCTCGACATGGCGTCGGGAGGCTGGCTGATGTCCGTCTTTTCCGTGTCGGCGGTCGTCCTGTCCATCCCCGCCGCCCTGCTGTTGCACAGGGTTGGCCTGAAAAAGGCCGTCATCGCCGCCCTGGCTTGCGTCGCCGGCGGCTCAGCCCTGGGAGCCGTGGCCGGCGACGCGACAATGCTCCTCGCCAGCCGCCTGATCGAAGGGATCGGGATGAGCGTCATCGCCGTCGCCTCGCCGGCGCTCATCAGCCTGTGGTTCGAGCCCCGGGAGCGGGGCCTGCCCATGGGCATTTGGGCCGCCTGGGTGCCGGCCGGCAGCGTCCTCATGCTCAACGCCGCCCCCACCCTGGAGGCCGCCTTTGGCTGGCGGGGGATCTGGTGGGCCGGGGCAATGTTCGCCCTGCTGGTGCTGGCGCTCTTTGCCCTCCTGGCCAGGCTGCCTCGTGACGGGCAGGAGCACGAAGTTCCTCCCCAGCAGGTCGCGCCCCTGGCCCTGGCCGGCAGCCTGCGCAACCCGGCCGGCTGGCTCCTGGCCCTGACCTTTGGCGTCTTTGCCTTCAGCCAGTTGGGCTATACCACGTGGGCACCTTCGTTCCTGAGCGAGGCCCTGCCCCTCAGCGCGGCGACGGCCAGTTTTTACACCAGCCTGATCTTCTTGTCGGGCATTGTCGCCAACCTGACCGCCGGGTGGGCCATCAACCACATCCCCCACCGCCCTGCCCTCCTGGTGTTTGCCATGGCCGTGACCGCCGTCCTCCTGTGGTGGAGCTTTCGTCTCGGGGCCGTGGGCCTGGTCGTGCCCTACATGCTGGCCCTCGGGCTCGTCTCGAACATGGTACCCCCCACCATTTTCACCCTGGCACCCGAGACGGTCAAGCGGCCGGAGGCCATCGGATTGGCCGTGGCCGCCATCAACGTCGTCTCTAACCTGGCCGTGCTCATGGGACCGCCCGTCGTCGGCGCCGTCGTGGCCAATGGCCGCTGGAGCGAGGGCAGCACCCTCCTGGCGGCGGCCACCAGCCTCGGAATTCTCACCTCGCTCCTGGCCTGGCGAGCCATGCGGCAGGGGTAACGGCGGCCAGGGATTATGTCTAGCGAATGGGCGGTCCTGTTACTCGTCACGGCCGCGCGCTTGCTCATGCCCCTGGCCATCCCGCGTTACCCGCTGCCGGCCATCCTCGCCGCCCTGCTCCTCGACGGCGTCGACCAGACCCTGTTTCAGCAGTTCGCGCCAGCAGGCCTGGCGGGCTACCAGGGCTACGACAAGGCCCTCGACATCTATTACCTGACCATCGCCTACATCTCGACCCTGCGCAACTGGGAGAACCGCTTCGCCCTGCGCCTGGCCCGCGCCCTGTACTACTGGCGGTTGGTGGGCGTGGCGCTCTTCGAGGTGACCGACGTGCGCTGGCTTCTTTTGATCTTTGCCAACACCTTCGAGTACTTTTTTGTCTTTTACGAGGTCGTCGCGCTGCGGTGGGAGCCGCTGCGCGTGAGCCGGCGGGTCTACGTGGCCGTCGCGGCCCTCATCTGGGTCGTCATCAAGCTGCCCCAGGAATACTGGCTGCACATCGCGCGCCTCGACGTCACCGACTGGCTCAAGACCGAGTTGCTGGGCTTTCCCTTCGCCGTCTCCTGGCTCGACATCCTCGCCGCCCGGCCGGGCCTCATCGTGGCCGCGGCGGCCCTGCTGACGGTGGCCGTTCTGGCCGCATGGTGGCTCGTGACGCCGCGCCTGCCGTCGGCGCACCGCGCCCGCTCCTGGCGCCAGGGGGTCCATCGCCCCGATTTTGGCATTGAGCGGCTGCGGCGCGCTTTCGACACCGAGGCCAGCCGCATCATCGACGCAGCGCTCATGGAAAAGGTGGTCCTCATCAGCCTGGTCAGCGTCAGCTTTGCCCACGTGCTGCCCGGCGTGGACGTGGCCGATCTGGAGCTGGCCTCGGCCATCGCCCTGGTGGTCGTCGCCAACACGGCCCTGGCCCACTGGTTTGCCCGCCTGGGCCAGAGTTGGGCTTTGTCGCTGCGCCAGTTCGTGGTCCTGGCCGCGGTGAACGCCGTCCTGGCCCTGATCTATCTCGCCCTGCGGCCCGGCCTGCGAAACCCGGCGGGGCTGGCCAACACCCTCTTTTTTGCGCTGCTCCTCACCCTGCTGGTCACGCTCTTTGACCACTATCGCCAGGTGTACCTGGCGCGCTTTGAGAAGAGGCCCTGAGCCAGGAGACCAAAAAAACGAGCCCCTGGTAGGGGCTCGTTTTGGACGGGCGTGGCGCGCGCGTTACCATGTGCGCAGGCTGTTGCCGGCGTAGAATCCGTCGCGGATGGAATCGGCAATCCCTCCGAACTGATCCTCCTTCACTCCTCAAGCCGTCAGGGCGACGCGTTCATCCCCGTGCTCGGGGCTCGGGGAGGCCAGGTCCGCCTCCCTTGGCCCCAAGAGCTGCACGAGGGTTGCCCGGTCGATTGTCTCCTCGTCGAGCAAGGCCTGTGCCAGGCGATCCAGCTTGTGCCGGTTCTCCGTCAGCAGGCGCAGGGCCAGCTCGTGGTGTTCATCCAGCAGCCTCGCCAGCTCGCGGTCGATCTCGGCGGCCATGGATTCGCTGTACTCCCGGCCCTGACTCAGGTCGTAGCCGAGGAAGGGCTGCTCTGAGCCGGCGTCAAAGGCCGCCAGCCCCAGGTTGCCCATACCCCAGCGGGTAATCATGTGCCGCGCCAGGCGCGTAGCCTGCTTCAGATCGTTCTCCGCCCCGGTGGTTATCTCGCCCAGGGCGAGCTCTTCGGCGGCGCGGCCGCCCAGGAGGACCACCAACCGGGCCAGCAGGTAGGTGCGGGTATAGTTGTAGCGATCCTCGCCGGGCAGTTGCGCCGTGACGCCCAGGGCCTGCCCCCGTGGGGTGATGGTCACCTTGTGCACCGGGTCGGCGGCGGGCGTCAGCCAGGCGATGAGGGCATGCCCGGCTTCGTGGTAGGCGATGGTGCGCCGGTCGTGCTCGTCGAGGAGCAGCGGCCGCACCCCGCCCATGAGGATCTTGTCAATGGCCTCTTCAAAATCGGCCATGCTCACGAGGGCGCTGTTCTTGCGCGCGGCCAGGATGGCCGCCTCGTTGCACAGGTTGGCGAGGTCGGCCCCGCTAAAGCCCATGGTCGTGCGCGCCAGCAGGCCCAGGTCCACCTTCGGGTCCAGCGACAACGGGCGGCTGTGAACGCCGAGGATGGCCTCTCGTCCGTTGCGGTCGGGCAGAGACACGGTTACCTGGCGGTCAAAGCGGCCGGGCCGCTGCAGCGCCGGGTCGAGGACGTCGGGCCTGTTGGTGGCCGCCAGGATGACGACCTCGGCCCGCTCGTCAAAGCCGTCCATCTCGACCAGCAGTTGGTTGAGGGTCTGCTCGCGCTCGTCGTTGACGTTGCCCACACCCGTTCCCCGGCGCCGGCCGACGGCATCCATCTCGTCGATAAAGATGATGGACGGCGCGGCGGAGCGGGCCTGCTGGAAAAGGTCGCGCACCCGGCTGGCGCCCACGCCGACAAACATCTCCACGAATTCCGTGGCGTTCAGGTTAAAGAAGGTCGCGTTGGCCTCGCCCGCCACTGCCCGGGCCATGAGGGTCTTGCCGGTGCCGGGTGTGCCCACCAGCAGGATGCCCCGCGGGATGCGGGCGCCCACCGCCCGGTACTTGGCCGAGTTCCGCAAGAAATCGACCACGTCCCGCAGCTCCGACTTGGACTCCTCAGCGCCGGCCACGTCGTCAAAGGTCACCTCCAGGCGGTTGCCTTCGTAGCGGCGTGCCTTGCTGCGGGCAAAGCCCAGGTAACTCCCCGACGAGCTCTCGGGCGACCGGTTCTTCATCCATAAGAACAGACCCACAAAGAGCACCATGGGAATGGCGCTCATGAGGATGATGGGCAGCATCGGGCTGCTGGGCGCCGCAACGTCGACGTGCACCCCCTGCGATTCCAGGAGGGTCATCAGAGTCGGATCGCCCACAGCCTCCGGGAAAGTGGTGCTAAAGTTGGTGTAGGTCATCGGGGGACGGGGCGCCTGCGGATCGGGCTGCGGGCTGGGCTCCAGGTAGGTTGAAGGCACCTGAACCGGCACAATGCCCAGCTCCTCCCCGGAGACCGGCTCAAGAAACATCCCGGTAATCCGGCTGCCCGAGATCTGAACTCGGTCGACGTTCCCTTCCTTCACCTGGGCCACAAAGCCGCTGTAGGGCACGCTGCTCCCCGTTGCGCCTCTGCCCCAGAACGTCCAGAACATCCAGGCCAGGACAAGCATGACGATAGCTGCCCACGCCCAGCCCGGCATTTGTCTCTTGTTGTGTGTCTCACCTGGCATTCTTACGACTCCTGCAAGCCCGGTCCGCGCCGATATCATTTCTGGCACACCTCGCCGGCCACCAGGTGCGCGGCCCCGGACCATCCTGTGTTAACGGAAGTTTATGGGGGCTCCCGCCATAATGCATTGTACAACAAGATGGCCCACCGGCGCGGATGGAGTCGGTTGTAAGAAGGGTCGAGTTTGGTTGGAAAAGCGCGGGACTTGGTTAAATGTATCCTCATCTATAACCGTGCACTGTACCTGGATACATTGTCCTCGGTCTCCCCGCAGGGTATAATGAGAGTGGCGGCACTTGGCCGCACATAGGATTGTTTGACTAGATCAGGAGGTGTTCGATGTCAGACGTTCGATCCATCAAGGAGCTAAAGGGCAAGGCGGTGGTGGATGTCAACACGGGGGAAAAGCTAGCCGACGTGGCGGATACGATGATCGACCCCAACGGCCCGCGCGTGGCGGCCGTGGTCATCTCGGTGGGTGATTTCTTGCAGCCAGAGTACCAGTACATCAGCAGCGACGACGTCCAGGTCTGGGGGCACGACGTCATCCTGGTGCGCAGCCAGGACGTATTTGTCCCCGAGACCCATTTTGCCGGGGGCGAAGACTGGCTCAAGACGTCGGACTATCTCCGGCGGCGCACCGTCGTCGACAGCAACGGCACCAAGCTTGGCCAGGTGAACGACATCCTGGTTGACGAGCACGGCCAATTCACCGGTTATCGCCTGGGCCAGGTAGAGATTGAAGGGCCCCTGGCCGAGTCCAAGTACATTCCGGCCAGCGCCACGCACTCGATCGGCCCAGACTATGTCATTGTCGACACCGGCCGCTTTGTTCCCGGCGACCTCCCGGAAGAGATCTCTCGCGAGACCCGGGATCAAGACTGGACCAGCGACGTCCCGTTCTTTGGAGAGAAGGACGACACGCGCTAGCGAGCGCGCTCACTCCTTCCGGAAATAGATCCGGGTATCGCCAACGCGGATCTCGTCGCCCGGGCGCAGCGCGCGTTCCCGAACGCGCTCGCCGTTGACAAGGGTCCCGTTGGCGCTGCCCAGGTCAGAAATGATCCAGGTGTCGCCTTGCAGGTCGATGCTGGCGTGCTGCCGCGACGCCCGCTCATCAGCCACGACCAGGTCGCTGTCGTGCGAGCGGCCGAGGACCACGCCGGCAGGCGAGAGCGCCTGGCGGCGACCGCCGAATTCCAGCCAGGCCCCGCCGGCAGCCGGTGGGGCTCCGGCCCCCGCCTGGTAGGTCAGTTCCACGTCGCCCAGGCGCAGCCTGTCGCCCGGCGAAAGCGCTGCCCGCGACACACGCCGGCCGTTGACGTACGTGCCGTTGGAGCTGCCCAGGTCTTCTATCGTGCATCGGCCGGGCGAACACTCCAACTGTGCGTGCTGGCGCGACACCAGGACACTGTCGACCACCAGATCGCACGCCGCGCTCCGGCCGATGGTCAGCCTGCCCGGCGCCAGGAGAAGCGGAGGCCGCCGGGGAGCCAGCAGCGCCCCATAGCCGTGCATCGTCTCTCGAAGAGCCGGTCCGACCGGCCCGGCCGGCGCCGGCCTGGCAGGCGTCACGGGCCGCACGGGCGGCAGAGGTTGTGCCACGGCCGGCGCTCCCCGCCGGCGCGCCGAGCGCCCCACCACCCACAGCAGTAGCCCCCCACCGATCAACATGAACGACCCGCCGCATAGGCCCAGGCCACCCAGCACGAGCAGCGGCGTCAGGCGCAGGCTCGCCTCCTCGCCGGGCTTGATCTCCGGCCCCGGCTCGCCGGGCAAGACTGCTACGGCCGTAGGCTGGGGCACCAGGGTTGCCTCGGGCAAGGCCGTGGGCAGGGCCGTCGGCAGCACCGGCGGGCCGGCTATCTCCACGGACGGCGGTGAAGGCATGCTCAGACGCCCATAGCCGTAGGCGTTGTCGGGCCCGAGGGGACCAAGGTCCAGGGCATGGGCTTCCAAATAGTCCCGCACCTGGTCTGCGCTGTACTCCGGAAACGCACTCCACACCAGGGCCGCCGCGCCCGCCACGTGGGGGGTGGAGGCCGAGGTTCCGTCAAAGACCCCGGGGGCATAGCTGGCACTGGACACACCGGCCGGCCCCGAAAGCTCGGGCTTGAGCCGGCCGTCGTTGCTCGGTCCCTGGGAGCTGTAGCTGGCCAGGCTGTCGTCCCTGACCTCGGTGGCGCCCACAGCCAGCGCCTCATGGGCGTCGGCCGGCGAGCCCAGGCTGTGCTCGGCCACCGGAAATTCCAGCTCCGCGTCCAGCGTGTAAAGGTCCAGCATTCCGGGGCGCGAGATCCGCTCCGCCTTGATGGCGATAAAGTACACGCCGAGGGGAACGTCGTTGCCCAGGATCAGCTCGGCCGCGACCTGGCCCTCCGTCCCATTCTGAATGTCCTCGGCGCTGGCCACCAGGTTCCCTTCCTCGTCAAAGAGGTAGAGATCATAGTCCTCGTTGACGGCCTGCCAATCGTCCCAGTTGAGGGCCAGCGTCACCTGGGGAGCATAAATGTAGAGCCCGATCAGCTCGGTGCCATCGGGGAACTCGTGAAGCCCGTCGCCGTCGCTGTCGGTAAAGAGCCCCCGGTAGTGCTCCATGGCGGCGTTGCCCGAAGAGTTTACCCACAGCACCCCCTGGGCGGCCGCCCAATCCACCATCTCGGCCGACTCGTCGCTGCCGTCCATGGGCCCCACGACGCCGGTAGTCGAGTTGCTGATGATGTTCACCCCCTGCGACACCAGCCAGTCCACGGCCTGGCCCATGCTCACCAGCGTCCCGTCATAGTAGGCCAGGTACAGCTCGGTATCCGGGGCCATCTCGTGGACGATCTCGGCGCAAGCGGTGCCGTGCACCTCGCCGCTACCATCGGGCTCCAGGCCGTAGGCAAAGGATGCGGCCGCCACGCTCGCCGGCAGCTCGCGGCCCAGGAGGTCGCGATAGCCATCAAAGCCCAGGTCGAGGACCCCCACGCGGATGCCCTGGCCGGTCAGGCCTGCCGCGTGCCATTCGGCGGCCCCCGTGAGCGACGTGCCCTCGCCGCCGGCGGCCCGTCTTGGCCTTCCATCGGAGCGGCGCGGCGCGGGCAGCTCCAGCCGGATAACGTGCTCCATCTGGGTGAGCTGCTCGAACAGGGCCTCCGTCCCCTGCTGGGCGGCCAGGCCCTCGATGAGGGCCAGGGGCACGCCCACGTTAATCCGCTCCTGGTAGCTCCCCTCGACGGTGATGCCCGCCCTGCTCAGCTCTTCCGACATGGCAGGGACGTACTGGGCATCGTCCAGTACAAGGGTGATGCGGATCTCCTCCCGTTGGTTCAGAAGCCCCCGCTGCTCGGCCAGCTCTCGCGCCGCCTCCATCCCTCCCTCGTGGTAGGCAATCAGAAACTCCTTGTAGACCGAGCCCAGCGTCGCATCGTTAAACAGCCCCGCCAGTTGCGGATACTGCTCCGCCAGCTCCTCCAGGGTCGGGGGGATCTCGAGGACCGGCTCGCCCCCGCCTCCGCCGCTCTGCAGCAACACAATCCCGCCTGTCACGGCCAGCAGCAGACCGATGCCCAGCAGCGCAGCGAGGAGCTTGCGATTCTCAACAAGCCGCACAAGAGGACCCTCCCCGGGTGCGCGGCGCTCCAGAGGTTGGGGGGTCGGCAGGTCCCGGAACTCGTCTTGGCTCATATCAGTTCTCCGTTGAGCGATTGGTCCGCCTGGAAATGCCCGGCAACGTCGTGTAGGGCATTATATCACCACGGGAGCGCGAATGCAAAATGACCGGGGCAGCCCTGAACCACGCGGGCCCCTGGATATCATCTGGTGCAAGAGTATCTGGCCCTTGACAAACAGCGCCGATTGTGTTACGATGGGGCTCGTAGGAACAAGTAGGAATCTGGTTTGGTCACAATTGAGCGGCACCCAGGCTTACTGGCCTGGGTGTTTTGATGAACAACCCTCCTTGCTTTTGGTCCTGACATTAAATAGATTATTGAGGTGTAGTTCGACAGTACGCGCATCGCGGATCCGTTTCTCATCGATTCCGGCCCCTTTGCCTCCGGTCCTGTTCCGGCACACCGACAACAACACATAGGAGTAACTGAAATGGCTGCGAAACTTCGCATCGTTCCCCTGGGCGGCCTCGGGGAAGTAGGCAAGAATATGACTTGCATTGAGTATGGCCGCAACATTCTTATCATCGACGCGGGCATCATGTTCCCTGAATCGGACATGCCCGGCGTCGATTACCTGTTGCCCGACTGGGATTACATTCGGGATAAAAAAGACTGGGTGCGCGCCGTATTGCTGACCCACGGGCACCTGGATCATATTGGGGCCCTGGCCCATTTGCTGCGCGAGATCGACGTCCCGGTGTACGCCACGCGTCTCACCCGCGGCCTCGTTGAGGTCCGGCTGCGCGAGGAGCGGATGCTGGAACACGTCCGCCTGCAAACTTATGCCGCTGGCGACCGGCTCCAGATCGGCCCCTTTGTCGTCGAGCCGTACCACGTCTGCCACTCCATCCCCGACTCGGTGGGCCTGGGCATTACCACGCCCGCGGGTTTGGTCGTCCACAGCGGCGACTTTAAGCTGGATCCGACGCCGGTGGATGGCTGGCCGACGGACATGGACAAGCTGGCCGAGTTCGGACGGCGCGGCGTCCTGGCCCTGCTGTCGGACAGCACCAACGCCGAACAGCCGGGCAGCACGCCATCCGAGGCGGTGCTCTATGACGCCCTGGACGAGATCGTGAGCCAGGCGCCAGGCAGGATCATCATCGCCACGTTCGCCTCCCTCATCTCGCGCATCCAGCAGGTGGTGCAGGTGGCCGGGCGCCACGGGCGCAAGGTGGCCATCGCCGGCCGCAGCATGGTGGCCAACACGGGCGTGGCCCGCGAGCTGGGCTACCTGGAGATCCCCGAGGGCATGCTCGTCGACCTGGAACAGGCCCGGCGTCTGCCCCCACACAAGGTCTTGATCCTGGCCACCGGCTCTCAGGGCGAGCCCATGGCCGTGCTGAACCGCCTGGCAACCGGCACCCACCGTACCATGCGCATCGAGGACGGTGACACGGTCGTGCTCTCTTCGCACACCATCCCGGGCAACGAAGAGCTGACCAGTGGGCTGATCAACCGCCTCTTCCAGAAGGGAGCCGACGTATACTACGCGCCACTGCGGCAGGTGCACGTCTCGGGCCACGCCGGCCAGGACGAGCTCCGGCTCCTCATCCAGACACTGCGGCCCCGGTTCTTTGTACCGGTCCACGGCGAGCTGCGCCACCTGGTACAGCATGCCCGGCTGGCCAACGACCTGGGCATTCCCAAGGAGAACATTGCCGTGGTCGAAAACGGCTACCCGCTCACCCTGAACGACAGCCTGCACATCGGCAAGCGCCTGCCCGGCGAGAACGTCTACGTGGACGGGTCGCGGGTCGGCGACGTCGGTCCCGCCGTCCTCGCCCAGCGGGATGGCCTGGCGCAGAGCGGCTTTGTAACGGCCGTGGCCCGCTACGACCGGAAGGCCGGCAAGGCGGTGGGCGAGCCGCGCATCATCACCCACGGATTCGTCGCCGCTCCCCGGTCGGGCGATCTGCTGGCCCGTGCCCGGGAGGTGGTGCGCTCGGCGGCCAAGAACGGCCGCGGCACGGCAGCCGACAGCGTGGAAGATAAGGTGGAGCAGGCGCTCTCGAGCTTTTTCTACCGTGAAACCCGGCGCAAGCCCGTGATCACCGTGGCCCTCGTCGAGAGCTAAGCCCGCACCAGGGCCTGACGTGGTCGCCCCGGCTACCACGGGGCAGCCGGGGCGATGTGGGAAGAGGGGGGGTAGCCAGGGTCGCAGACCTGGCTCTATTGGAGATCGATTTCGTCCAGCCCTTCCATGCCCAGGGGAGCGTCCTCGTCGACCCTGGCGTTTTCCAGCAGCAGGAAAGCCAGCACCTCCAGGTACTCCTGCTCCGGCAGGCTGCCGGGCGCATCCAGGGGCATGCCCTGGCTGATAAACTCGTAAAGGCCCTCGGCCGTGCCAAAGGCCGGCAGGTTGGTGTTCATGCCGATGAGGACGGGCCCCTCCAGGCCCTCCCCCTGGGCGCCGTGGCACTCGGCGCACTCCCTGGCAAAGACCTCCCGGCCGGCATCCGCCAGAATCCCGGCAGGCTCCCCGGCCGCCGGTGGGGCAGCGGTCTCGGCCACCGCTGTCGGCATCGCCGTCGCGGTGTCCTGGGGCTGCGCGGGGCCCGCCCCGTCCTCGCTGCCACAGGCGGCCAGCAGCAATACGCCCCACAGGAGCATCAGGCCGGCAGCGGCCGCCAGGCGCAATCCTGTTCTTGCCCTCTTGTACACAAGGCCTCCGAAGCTCGTCGTGAACGGTGCCGGGCCATCGCCGCCGTATGTGCCGGACCTGGCCTGTGCGCCGCCTTTGCAGGCGGAGCAGCTTCCGGGCGCGTTCGTGTCCAGTATAACACAGCCCGGCGAGCCCAACCGCCGGACTGTGTTGGGGGTGTGTTGGAATCGTTGGATCAAGGCAGTGGCCGAGTTCGCAAAGTCGCTGAAGTGTGGTATGATGGAGCGCGCAGCAAACGGGATAGGAGACGGGATGCAGCAGTTGGAAGCAGTTGATTACAGTCGCAAGTGGTACGTCATGGCTGCCGTGGGCATGGGCATTATCCTGGCCACCATCGATGGCAGCATCGTAAACGTAGCGCTGCCCACGCTGGTGCGCGCCTTTGACACCGGGTTTGCCGCCGTGCAGTGGGTGGTCCTGGCCTATCTCCTCACGGTGACGACATTGATGCTCAGCGTCGGGCGCCTGGGCGACATGATCGGCAAGAAGCCACTGTACGTCGCCGGGTTCGTCATCTTTACCCTGGGCTCGGTGCTGTGCGGGCTATCGCCCACCATCGGCTGGCTCATCGGCTTCCGGATCCTGCAAGCCATCGGGGCCGCCCTGCTGATGGCCCTGGGCATGGCCATCGTCACAGAAGCCTTCCCTCCGTCAGAGCGAGGCAAGGCCCTCGGAATCAGCGGCTCCATGGTGTCCATCGGCATCGTCCTGGGCCCAGTCCTTGGCGGGCTGATCATCGGCGCCCTATCCTGGCACTGGATCTTTTACGTCAACTTGCCTGTGGGCATCGTCGGCACCTGGATGGTGCTCCACTTTGTGCCCGCGCGCCGGCCGGTGGGTGGGCAGCGCTTTGACTGGGTGGGGGCCATGTTGCTCTTTGGCAGCCTGATGGCGCTACTCCTGGCCATGACCATGGGCCAGGAGGGAG
>JAAYZQ010000636.1 GCA_012514775.1 Anaerolineaceae bacterium | reverse complement strand
TGCAAAGAGGTCTGTCCCCAGCAGATCGACGTCGGCGACCTTTTGTTGCAAAGCCACCGCGTCATGCGCGCCAAAGGCGCCATGCCGTGGGCCTTTCACGACTTCTGGCTGCGAGACATGGCCTTTACCAACGGCCCCGATGCCCAGTTGGCACGGGTTCCTGCCGGCTACAGCCAGAGCAGCATGATGTTTTTCCCGGGCTGCCAGCTTGGCGCCTCGGATCCACGCTACGTCACGGCCAGCTATCGCTGGCTGCTGGCCCACAAACCTGACACGGCCCTGATGCTCAGTTGCTGCGGCGCGCCCGCCGAGTGGGCCGGCGATCAGGGGCTTCACGGGCAAGTAGTCGCGGAGTTGCGAGACCAGTGGGTCGCGCTGGGGAGACCCACAGCCGTGTTTGCCTGCCCGACCTGTAAACAGATGTTTGGCAAATACCTGCCCGAAATCGAGGCCGTGTTCCTGTACGACTTGATTCTGCGCGCCGGCGTTTCCCCTCGCGGCGATGTGCAGCGCGAAACCGTTTCGGTCTTTGACCCCTGTGCCAGCCGCAAAGAACCCGGGGTACAGCAGGCCGTTCGTGCCCTTACCGGGCAGGCCGGCCTTGTCCTCAAACCGCTTCCGCTGGAAAAGAACCTGGCCGCGTGTTGCAGTTGGGGCGGTCAGGTCAAGACCGCGCATCCGCCCTATGCCCGCTACGTGGCCGAGAGGCGGGTTGCGGGCAGCGATTATCCCTACATCGCTTACTGCGCCAACTGTCGCGACATCCTGGCCGCCGCCGGCAAGCCCTGCTATCATATTCTTGACGTCGTCTTTGGACTGAGTACCGCAGAGCGCATGCCGCCGACGATCACGAAACGCAGAGAGAATCGTGCGCAACTCAAGCGCCAGGTGTTGCGCGAGTTTTGGAGAGAAGAGACCGAGATGGCCCAGAGCAAAATCAAGCTGCGCATTTCGCCCGAGCTGAGGCAGAAACTGGACGGCGAAATGATCCTGGAATCGGAGATTGAAGCGGTGATTGACTACTGCGAACGCAGCGGCAGAAAGGTGCTGGACCCGGAATCGGGGACGTTTGGTGGGCATCTGCAGATCGGCAAGGTGACCTATTGGGCAGAATACCTGACCCTGGACGAGGGGTTTGAGCTGGTCAATGCCTACAGCCACCGCATGAGCATCGAGGAAGAATGACCGATGGCCGCCAGAGTCGTCATTTGCTACCAGTGCCAAAAAGAGCTGGCGCCGACCAAGACAAACCTCAGCTATCTCGGAGTGAGCTTTCCCGCCGACATTCTCCGTTGCCCCGAATGTGGCCAGGTCTATATTCCAGAGGATCTGGCCAAGGGTCGCATGGCCGCCGTCGAAATGCAACTGGAGGACAAATAACGGTGCCGCGAACTCGGTAAAGCAAAGACAAGGCGGCCCTGGCCGCAGCCCGCAGATGAGCGTGGCACGGCCCGAGCCGGGCTCGAGAAGCAGTAGCGGCTGTCGCTACTGCATCTCGAGCCCGGTGACCCAGCTCTCTATCGATCCGCTCAGAGGGCTGCGCAGCCCCTCCGTCAGCGACCCAGGTCACCCTGTAACAGGGGCACAATGGACTGATTGACCGTAGCCTGGTCAAGGCCGTACATCTGGTCAAAGAACTCGTACATCTCTTGCGTGGCGTCGACATCGGCAAAGAGATCGGGGTTAATCCTGGTGGCCATCCAGGTGAATCCCAGGATCCAGCGTGGATCGGGTTGGTCCCAACTGTAAAAATCCTTGGGATAGGCATAGATCCCGTCCGTCTGGACAGCCTTGAATTCCTTCCAGCGAGCATCGGCCTTGAGGCTTTCGACCGTCTCGTCGACGTCCCCAGAGTAATTGATGATAAAGATCTTGTCCGGGTCCCAGGCGGCGATCTGCTCCAGGTTCACCACCGTCCAGCCACTGCCCTGGGAGGCTTCTTTCCAGATGACATTGCCACCGGCCTGCTCCACCAACATCGTCTGCATCCAGGAAGCCGGGGGCATGCTGAACGCGACCTCACCGCCCTTGTTGCTGTATTGCAGTAGCAGCACGTCGGGCCGCTCGTCGACTGAAAGGTCGACGAGCCTTTCGGCGACGCGATCTTGCTTGGCCTGGAAATAGTCGAGGATCTCCTGGGCACGCTTCTCATTCCCCAGAACCTGGCCAAGGATCCGCAAATCGCGAGTGTATTGCTCCGGCGTCTCCAGGTCCACGTAGACGACGGGGAAACCCAGCATTTCGAGAGGCGCGCCCAACGACTCGGCCGCGACGCTCTTGAGGATCACGACATCCGGCCTGGTCGGGGCGATCTGCTCCGGACCGGCCTGGTTCTCCAGAAAGGTCTTGGCATCGTAGCCGGGATCGACCACCGAGGTAAAGCTGCCGGCCGCAGTCTGGCCGCCGCTGCTCAGAATGGCCACATGCTCGGCAGCCTCCGGAAAGAGATAAATAGCATCGACGATCATAAAGAAGGCCTTGCCGGTTATGGCGATACGCTGTGGAGGCTGCGCAAAAGAGACGTTTCGTCCCAGCGCATCCGTAACCGTGACACCAGAGGCGACCTCGGGCGCCTCGAACGTGAAGCCGTACTTGCCCAAGATGGCCTGGCCTTGCGGAGAAAGCACGAGCTGGATAAAGGCAGCCGCGAGTTCCGGCTGGGCAGCATCGGCGATGGGAGCAATGGGATAGGTGCCGATGGAATTGAGCTCATCGGGAATGTCGAGGCGGCCTACCTTGTCGGCATTGTCCTGGCTGACGTCGGTCCGGTAGACGATGCCACCATCGCCCTCGCCCAGCACGACTTTGGTCAGCACGGCTTTGACTGTTTGCTCGAAGGAAACCACGTTCTTGAGCACATCGTCCTTGAACGTGGTGCCAAAAGCTGGGTCCTGGCTGGCCTTGTCGAGGAACTCGAGGCTGTATTTGCCGACGGGCACTTCTTCGGCCGCCAGGATCAGACTCAGGCCAGGGTTGGCCAGATCTTGAAGCCTGGTGAGCCCGGCCGGATTGTCGCTGGGATAGATGGCGACCAGTCTGTTATAAGCGAAAACCTGCTGGCTGCCATCAGCAACCCGGCCGGCCTCCACGGCAGTGGTCATCTCTTTGGTATTGACACTGGCAAAAACGTCGGCCGGCGCCCCCGCGCCGAGTTGGGCGGACAACTGTTGTGACCCGGCCAGGTTGAGGATGACCCCGACGCCCGGGTGCTCCGACTCGAACAATTGGGCCAGCTCGGTGAACGACTCGGTCAACGAAGCAGCAGCAAAGACCGTGAGATCGCCGGACGCAGCTGGCTGCGTGGCGGGCACTTGGGTCGGAGAGGGCGGCTCCGGAATCGCAGTGGGCTGCGCTCCGCACCCCGACAGAAGCAGGATCACACAAGCAAAGAGCAGGACGGTGTCTCTGGCCTTCATGGTCTCCAATCTCCTTTGATTATGAGGATTCTATTCACATCGTGGATATTCACAATGTGAGTAGGAGCATTGTACCTGACTCGGGTCAGCCTGTCAAGTTCGAGACGGACCTTGTTCCACGTCCGTGCGCATCGTCCAAACTCGGTACTCCTGGACCCGACGTGGACCGACTTGGCTTTCCCTCAGGTTACCTAATTGTGCGGAGAAAGCAGGAAGGGGAAATGGCAGGACATCATGAGAGCCCGGCACGTACCGTGAATTCGCAGGCAAGCCGGAAGGCAGACGCGACGAAAAGGCGCGGTATAGAACTTGGAACTGCTCAGACGAAATAGCATACCCGCCTGGAAGAAGCAAACACCCCGGACGGCAATCTCGTTCGGGGTGTTTTTTTAGTAGCATGGCTTAATTTCTAATGATGATGCTCTCTTTCGTATGCCACGGCTTCGGCCTTGTTCTTGTGGACCGTGCCGTCCGGGTGCTCGGGAGGCGTGTAGATGGTGTACAGCTTCAGCGGCTCCGATTGGGACTGGTTGACGACGTTGTGCTCCGTCCCGGCGGGGATGACTACGGCCGACCCGTCGGCCAGGTCGTGCTCCTCGCCGTCCAGGATTGCCATTCCCTGGCCGGCTTCGACCCGGATGAACTGATCCACGTCGTCGTGGGTCTCCAGGCCGATGTCGTCGCCGGGCGCCAGCGACATGACAACCAATTGGCTGTAGGGACCGGTAAAAAGCACCTGGCGAAAGTAGTTGTTGTCCAGGGTCTTGTCCTCGATATTGGTTACGTAACCCGCCATCATGATCCTCCTGTTTGTGAGATTTGGGGCTTGATTGCTAAGCCGCGGGTGCGGGTCTTGGCTCGTGGGGCGTCGGGGCCCGGCGCCCGGCGCCCGGCGTGCCTGTCGTGCGCGGCCGGTGCCGGGCTGGATACCAGTATACCATACTGGGTGGGGGGTGTCAACGATTTTTCCGGGCTGTAGGATCCAAATTGCCGTTTGGCTCGTACACGTGCTACTTCATTGCGACCTGGTCAAGGCGCTCCATCGCGGCGAGGGAAAACGAAAAAGCCACCTGGATGGCGCCCAGATGGCTCGCAGCTTTTTTGCCTCAGGGATTCGACGACCGGTGCGCGACCAGGCCCAACCCTGACCGGCATTTTTACTTGAGGCGGGAGCGACGGGAATGGCGCATTGAGTTCCGTCTCCCCCGACGAAATTGAAACGTTGCCGCCAGGCTTCCCTGTTGGCAACCCGTCTCGTGTTGGTACAGAACTGGGAACTGCTCAGACAGTATAGCATACTCGTCTGGAAAAAGCAAACACCCCGGATGGTAAACTCATCCGGGGTGTTTTTTCATGTGCAAGGTCCATAACCGCATCTATACGTTCCTGATCGCTTCTCAGAGGCTGGCAGCCGCTGCTGGCTGCGATCGCAGAACTCTCTCCTTTACTC
>JAAYZQ010000090.1 GCA_012514775.1 Anaerolineaceae bacterium | reverse complement strand
TCACCATCAACGCCAGCAATGATGGCAACTGGTTCCGCAACCGCGTCACCCATGGCTGGGGCGCCTACATCCAGGATGAATCGGGCCAGTTCGTGACCTTTGACTCGCCCGAGATGGTCGACGCGATGACCTGGATGACCTCCATCTACATGGACGACAAGTGGGCGCCGATGTTGCCGCCTGGCATTCTCTCCTGGACCGACATGAGCAACAACGAGGCGTACCTTGCCGGGCTACTGGCCTACACCTTTAACGGTGGCACGGTGTATGGCAAGGCCATCCTGGACGACAACCCGGTCAAGGACGATACCGGGTTCCACGCCCCGCCGGGAGGCCCGGTACACACCGAGTTCAACAGCCTTGGGCACAACAACTTTATGCTGCTCAAGGGCGCCCGAAACCCCGACGCCGCCCGAGAGGCGGTGCGCCACTTTTTGCTCGACCTGGACATGATGGACGGCATCTATGCCAACGCGCCCGCCTTTGCGCTGCCCTGCTACGAAAAGCTGTGGCGCGAATCCAAGTACATCCCCACGAACCAGGTGGCCATGGAGCAGGAGCCGGTGGCCATGTCGCCGCAGGGCGACCAGGTTCCTCAGACGTACCCCGGTCCGCCCCACAATCAGGCCCTGGCGGCCGCGGGTTCGGCGGGCATCCAGAACGACATGGTGGCCGACATCCTGCGGGGTACGCCGGTAGCCGAGGCGGTCAAGACCTGCCACGATCGTCACGTTCAGATCTTTAAGGAGTTTGGCCTGCCCGGTGAGAAGGCATAGCGGCGAGCCTGTCATGCGCGTGGGCCTTGCCGTCCGGCGCTAGCGCGCAGTATTGACGCGTGTGAGGGCGTCGTCCCTCGAAGGACAGCGCCCTCACATCCTGTATATCGTGATGCCGATGCGGCGCCTTGACCACGTCTCACGCGAGAGGCGCCCAACGATCTAAGGAGAGAGACGCATGGCCGATGCGCTGCATGCCCAGTCACGCGCCGCTGCCCCTCCACTACAGCTCACCTTGGCCAAACGCCTGCAACGTGCCCTCGGTCAGGACTGGAACGTGGCCTATGTCTTTATGGCGCCCACGGTCCTCCTGATGGGTGGGTTGATCGCCTATCCCTTCTTGCGCGCCGTGTACATCAGCTTTACCAACACCACCTCGCGTGACATCGGTCCCTTTGTCGGGTTCCTGAACTATCGGAACCTGTGGAACGACATCTTTTTCCGGCGGTCGGTGGTCGTCACCGCCAAGTTCACGATCTCAGCGGTGGGCCTCAAACTCATTGTCGGCACCCTGGCAGCGGTGTTGCTGAACCGGCTCGGCGGCAAGGCCGGGTTCTGGACCGGGTTGGTTCTCTTGCCATGGATCATGCCCGACATCGTGCGCGCCATCACCTGGAAGAGCCTCCTCGATCCTCTCTACGGGGGCATCAGTCGCCTGCTCATCACCCTGGGCTTGATCACCCGACCGCTGCCGTTCCTGACCGAGGTGGACAGCGCCCTACCCACACTGGTCATGGTGAACTTGTGGCAGGGCATCCCGTTCTTTACGATCAACCTCCTTGCCGGGCTCAAAGCCATCGACGGCGAGCTCTACGAGGCTGCCGCCATCGACGGGGCCTCGGCTTGGCGCCAGTTCCTGCACATCACGCTCCCCGGCCTGCGTTATGTCATCATCGTCGTCACGCTCCTCTCGACGATCTGGACGTTCAACAGCTTTGGCCTGATCTTTTTGCTCACCAGCGGGGGCCCCATGGACGCCACCAAGGTTTACTCGATCCTGGCGTACAATTATGCCATTGGTGGCTTGCGCTACGGCCCGGGCATCGCGGTGTCGATGACGATGGCGCCCGTGTTGGGGATTTTCATCGTCCTCCTGGGCCGGTACATGATGAGCGGTCGGCGCCTATATGCCTCCGAGTCGGTAAGCCAAGGGCCGAGCGCGCTGTCGCAGATCCTGTATGTGGTCGCGTGGCCGCTTCGTATGCTCTTGCGACTCGTGCTCGATGCGTTCTGGCTGGTCAACGATCTGGTCGAGCGGTTCCTGGGCGTGGTTGCCGATCTGGTCAGGCGCGTCGTGCCCACCTCCCAGGAGGATGCATCGGTCGTGCGGCGCCGTCGTTGGGGCCAAAGGCTCAGCGGGGCATTACCCATCGTCACCCTGGTCGTGCTCGTCATCTTTGAGCTCTTGCCGTTCTACTGGGTAATCGTGACGGCCTTCAAGACCGAGCTACAGATTACGCGCTTTGAGAACGTGGGTTGGCCGATACCGTGGTCGTTGATGCAGTTCAAGGCATTGCTGGGACCGGCACGGAACTTTATGGTGTGGCTCCGAAACACGGTGACCATCTCATGCGTCACGCCGCTCATCTCGACGGTCGTCGCCTCGTCGAGCGCATACGCGCTCAC
>JAAYZQ010000635.1 GCA_012514775.1 Anaerolineaceae bacterium | reverse complement strand
TGCCAGGTGGGCGCCGTGCTGGAGTGGTAGCGGTCCTTGATCATCAGGCCGGCCTCGGGCAGCGCCGCCGAGACATAGACCGTGACGATGTGCGGGCTGGTGTCCTCGGCGGCCGTCTCTTGCACCACGCTCAACCAGGGCATCTGGACCACTTCCACCTTCATGCCCAGCTCGGCCATGTTGGCCTGGAAGAGCAGGGCAAACTTTTCCTCGTGGGGCACCTCCGAGATCCAGTGCACCTCGATGGGATAGTCGTCCAGGTTGTCCGCGTACTGGCACTGGGCCAGCTCTTCGCGTGCCTTGTCCAGGTCGTGGGTGTAGGTCATGACGTTGGGATCGTGCCCGCCGAGGATGGCCGGCACCGGGCCGTCCATGACCGGCGTGCCGGGCCATTCGAGGGCGACGGCGCCCTCGTAGTCAAAGGCGTAGGCCATGGCCTTGCGGCAGTGGATATCGTCCGTCGGCGGCTTGCGGGTGTGGACCATGTAGTAGAAAGAGGACATGCTCACAAAGCTCTGAATGTGGACGCCGTCGATGGCGTCCAGCGCCTGGTAGGCTTCCACCGTTTGCCACTGGTCCGAAATTTCGAGCTCCCCCGTACTCAACATTGACCGGACGGTAGCTGCCTCGGTGGTGCCAATGAGCTTGGCCCTGTCTGCCGCGTTGGCGTGGAACTTGTCTGCCGCCCACCAGTCCTCAAACTTCTCGAGCATGCAGTACTCTTCCAGCGGGAACTCGATGATGGTGTAGGGCCCCGAGCCGGCGTCGTGGGTCAGCAGCCACTCCTTGCCAAAGTCGCCCTCCTCGCCGTAGGCGCCCTCGGCCAGGGTGTTGGCACGCACCTGGTCCTCGTTGAGGATGTAGAGGCGTACCAGGCTGGGCACAAAGAGGCCGCTGGGCTCTTCCAACTGAAAGACGACGGTATAGTCGTCGGGCGCCTGGATGTCGGCGACGCCGCTGACGAGGTAGGCGTACCCTTCGCCAATGGTCTTGAGCCGGTTGTAGCTGTAGACGACGTCGCTGGCCACGAGCTCGCTGCCGTCGTGGAACTTGACGCCCTCTCTCAGGTGAAATGTGTAGGTCAAGCCGTCGTCCGAGATGTCCCACGATTCGGCCAGCCAGGGATCGACGCCCGCTTCGGCGTTGGGAAATATGAGGGTTTCGTAGACGTTGGCCAGGGCGGTCGAAGAGGCATAGTCGCTGCCGACAGCCGGGTCGGCATATAGCGGCCACGAGAAGGTAATACGCAGCAAGCGCTCCTTGGCGGCGGGAGCCGCCGTTTCTCCGGCGGGAGCCGCCGTTGGTGCTGTTTCGGGTGCCTGCGTGGGTTCAGGGGTCTCTGCTGGGCCGCAGGCCACGAGCAACGCCAGCACCATGCATAGCGCGGTGGACAGCATCGTCAGCCTTTTCATTTCGTTTCTCCTCCCATTCTCTCGTTCGTTTCCGACCGGTCAAATCAACTCATTGGCAGGCGCCGCCGCCAAACGATGGACGGCGCGAGCTCCGTGCCCTACACCCGGCGCTGACCGGCTGCGACCGGGCGCACCATGGGCACAGGCCGAGTACTCCGCAGGATGCTCAGGCTTGTACCCCATCACCCCCTTTCCCCTCTGGCGCCTCGTCCGGCGCCCTCCACATGCCCTCGGCGTCGGGCAGAGGCGGCGAGATGGCCCACAGGACCACGCACTCGGCTTCCCCCTCGTTGCGCCAGGCATGGTGCTGCGCGCCCTGAAAGTGGATGCTATCGCCGGCGTGGAGCAAGAACACCTCCTCGCCGACGGTGACCGTCAATTGGCCCTGCAGCACGAATCCAAACTCCTCCCCCTGGTGCCTGGGCATCGGGTCGCGGGCGGCACCCGGCTGGCAGACCAGGTAGAAGGGCTCGACCTCTTTTTGCGAGAAATCGGGAGACAGAAGCTCGACGCAGACGTCGCGTGATTGGAGCAGGAGCTGTCCCTGGTGGCGGCGCACGACGGTGGGCGGCGTCACGTCCTCCTGGAAAAAGGTGTGCACGCCCACCCCCAGCACCCGCGCCAGGTCCGCGACGCGAAGGAGAGAGGGCATGATCACCCCCCGCTCCACCTGCGACAGGTAGCTCGCCGATAGGCCGACTTGCTCACCCAACTGGGCCAACGTCAATCCTCGTTCCTGGCGTAGAGCCTTTAAATGTTGTCCGAGATCCACGCTTTCCCCTTGTACGATCCGATTCAACGTCTT
>JAAYZQ010000634.1 GCA_012514775.1 Anaerolineaceae bacterium | reverse complement strand
CCGGCGGCGCGCCGGGCATCGAGACACGACTGGCGCTCATGTACAGCCACGGCGTGCGGACCGGCCGCCTGTCGCTCCGGCGCTGGGTGGAAGCCTGCTGCACCGAGCCCGCACGGCGCTTTGGCCTGGCCCCGCGCAAGGGCACCCTCGCCACCGGCGCCGATGCCGACGTCGTGCTGTTCGACCCCGAGAAGCGCGCGGTCCTGTCGCACCGGGCGCTTCACCAGAACGTGGACTATACCCCTTACGAGGGTTGGGAGGTCCGCGGCTACCCGGTTATCGTGATCTCGCGGGGCGAGGTCATTGTCCGGGACGGGCAGTTCGTGGGCCAGCCCGGGCGCGGCCGCTTTGTCGCCACGGCGCCCCTATAGACGGCCATCGTTATCGATGGCAACGAACACGTTACTGCTCAGCCGTCCTGCCTGCCAGGCGTTGAAACGCCTGGCTGATACCGAAAACCCGTTGAAACGGGTTCACACCACACTGACTCCGAACGCGTTTTAACGCGTTTCTCGTCGCAGACGCCGGTTTCAACCGGCGGCGCAGCGGATGCCTGAGCAGTTACACGAACACAAAGAGGAGTGCTGTCATGGCTGGAATGAAAATGGCCATCATGGGGTCAGGCGGCGTGGGCGGCTATTACGGCGCGCTGCTCGCATCCTGCGGGAACGACGTGACGTTCATCGCCCGGGGCGCCCACCTGTCCGCCATGCGCGAGCATGGCTTGCAGGTGCAGAGCATCCACGGCGACCTGCACCTGGCGCCGGTCCAGGCCACGGACGATCCTGCGCGGGTTGGTCCCGTGGACCTGGTGCTGGTCGCGGTCAAGACCTACGACCTGGAACAGGCGGCACAGGCAGCGCGGCCCCTCGTCGGCCCGAACACGTCCGTGCTGCCCCTCCTCAACGGGCTGGACGCCGCCGAGAGGCTGGCCGCCGTCCTGGGTGATGGCAACGTCCTGGGCGGGATGACCCACATCTCGTCGAGCGTCGCGGCCCCGGGCGTTATCCGCCAGGTGAGCCCCCTGCGGCGCATCACCCTGGGCGAGTGCGACGGCACAATTACGGCCAGGGCCGAGGCCGTGCGCGACGTGCTGGCCGCCACCGGGGCGGAGGTCGCCCTCACTCCGCGGATCGACGTGGCCCTCTGGGAGAAATTCCTGTTTATCGCCTCCATCGGCGGCATCTGCTGCCTGGCCCGCCAGCCCATGGGCCCGGTGCTGGCCACGGCCGAAACCCGGCAGTTGTACACTCAAGCCCTCCTCGAGATCGAGGCCCTGGCCCACGCGCGCGGGGTAGACCTGCCGGACGGCGCCGTGGACAACGCCCTTCAGCTCACGGCCGGCTTTGCCCCTGGCACCAAGCCCTCTATGCTCGCCGACCTGGAAGCCGGGCGGCGCCTGGAACTGGAAGCCATGAGCGGCACTGTGGTGCGCTACGGCCGCGAAACCGGCGTTCCGACGCCGGTGCACTGGGCCGTCTATGCTGCTCTCAAGCCCAGTGCCGCCGGTGCAGCGTGACGCCCGGCGCGGGGATTCAAACGGGCGTCGTTGCAGTTTGAGGTCTTGACGGGGGGTCAAGCGAGGCAGCTGCGAACCTTGGACAGAAGCTCGTCCATGCTCAACAGCGTGTGAGCATAGAAGTACAGCCCCTTTTCACCATTCTTGCGGCTCTTGTGCTCCAGGTCGCGAATGCGATCGTCGCCGGAAAAGCTGATAAACAGGATGGGGACGTTCGACCAGCCGGGTCTGCCGCGGATCTGCCTGGCCAGGGCATAGGCATCGGCCGCAGCGCTGGAGAGGTCAACAATGACCAGATCGGGCGGACTCGCATCGTGCATTGCGTACTCGGTCTCGGCCCAACTGGAGGACACTTCGACGGGATAGCCGACCACCTGTAGCAGGTCGGCTACGCCCTCCATGAGCCGAATACTCCGGCCAAGCACCAAGATGCTCTCCCTGTCCTTCGCCATGCCCGTGACCCTTTGCTTGCCTATCGTTGCCTTTATGCCCTGGACCATGACGCCATGATAGCACAGGAAGGTTGTGTCGCACATCCCCCCAGGGGAGGATGTGGGGAGGTAGATTTTTGAACTTACGTTGTACGGCATAGTACCACCGCGCCAGGCCGGTTTATCCCGGCCCGTGCAGTGGGCCTGCCCCTTGCACGGCCTCAGGCCTTGGCGTCGGGAACCAGGCCCATGCGGACGGCAAAGAGGCGTAGCTCGGCCTTGCTGGTCAGGTTGAGCTTGTTATAGATGTTGCGCAGGTGGGTCTTGATCGTCTTCTCGCTGAGATAAAGCTCTTCCGCGATCTCGGAGTTTCTCAAGCCCCGGCTGGCCAGGAAAAAGACCTCCCGCTCGCGTGGCGTCAGGCCGTCCAGGGCCTCTTCCTGCTTGGTGGCCTCTTCCCGGAGGCGGCTCAACTGGCGCACGACCTTGGCCGCCACCGTCGGCGCCAGCAGCACCTCGCCCCGCGAGACGGAGCGGATGTTGTCGGCCAGGCGCTCGCCGCCCACGGTTTTCAGTACATAGCCCGAGGCGCCGGCGATGAGGGCCGCACTGATCTCCTGGTCGTCATCGTAGGCCGAAAGGATCAGGACCCGGGACTGGGGGCTGACCCCAAGCAACTCCCGGCAAAAGTCCGAGCCAAGGCCGTCGGGCAGGTGTAGATCCAGAAGGATCACGTCCGGCGGCTCTTCGGCCACCATGGCCACCGCCTCGGCGCCGTGGCTGGCCTCGCCGATGACCTGAAAGTCTTCTTCCATGTCCAGCAGGGCGCGCAGTCCCTCGCGAAAGATAGCATGATCGTCCACGATAATGAGTTTCAGCTCGCGCATGGCCGTCTCTCCCCCTGTTGCCATTCAGTCCTCATCCTCTGCCTCGAGATCCTGGCCGTCGTACAGCGGGAACTCGAGGGCAAAGATGCTGCCCTCGCCCTCGCGGCTCTTGAGTGTCACGGACCCGCCGTGTTGCACCATCAGCTCGCGTACAATGGCCAAACCCAACCCCGTGCCCGTCGTGCCGGGCGCGTTGTTGCTTCCCCGGTAAAAGCGCTCGAATACCTGCTGCTGCTCTTCCTGGGGGATCCCCACGCCCGTGTCGCCCACGGCGATCTCCAGGGTTCCCGCCCCAGCCGGATCCGAATCCAACTCGCGCGCGGCCACCCACACCTGCCCGCCCCGGGGCGTGTACTTGAGCGCATTGTCCACCAGGTTGGTAAGCACCTGGATCAGGTGGTTCTTGTCGGCCCAGATGGAGGGCAGCGGCCCCCGGACGTGATTTCGCAGCTCGATGGCCCGCTTCTGGGCGGTCTCCTGGTAAACCTGCAGGATCGGCCCGATGATCTCTTCCGGCTCCACCAACTCTGGATTGACGCGCAGGGCGTGGCGGTCCATGCGCGTCAGATCGAGAATATTCTCCACCATGGTCTCCAGGCGGTGGGTCTCTTGCTCGATGGTCTGCAGGTAGTGCTGCTGTTTTTCGGGACGGCCCTTGCGGGCCAGCGTCGCATACAGCTTGATGACGGCCAGCGGCGTGCGCAGCTCGTGAGACACGTTGGACACAAACCGCGACTTGAGCTGATCCAGGTCCTGGAGCTGGGCATGCTTTTCGCGGAGCTGGCGCAGGTGCTCGACGCGCTCCCGCTCCAGGATCTTGAGCGGGGTGACGTCCTCGACGATGGCCACGAGGCTGTCGCCGCCCCGGGCGATGCTGGCGGGCGACAGGGAGAAGCGCAGGTAGCGATGGTCGCCCTGCTCGGAGCGGGCGCGGGCATCCACCTGGCGGCGCGACCCGCTGATAGCCACCTCTTCCAGGGCACGCACCACGTGCTGCCCGTCACCGCCCACCAGCAGGTCGGCCAGGTTGCGGCCCACCAGGCTGCGGTTGGCCCTGGAGAGGAGGCCTTCCAGCACCGGGTTACAGAAGAGGACGTCGCCCGTCACCGACAGCACGGCAATGCCCAGGGGAGAAGCGCGGAATACCGTCTCGTAGTCGTAGGGCTCGCTGGGTGGGCGCTGCTGGTAGATGCGCTCGACGATGAGGGATGCCTGGCTGGCCAGGTGGGTCATCAGGCGCATGGCATCCCGACCAAAGCTCCCGCCCCGGCGATGCTCCCCGACGCCCAACATGCCCACCTGCTCGCCCGACACCCGCAGCGGCAAGATCAGCGTGTGCTCGATCCCCAGCCCGAGCATCACCTCGCGGTCCGTCTTGCCCGCGTTGAGGCCTTCGGACGCGCGGGCGATGGGCACGCGCCAGCCACCCAGGGTGCCATCGCCCCGCAAGTTGGCCTTCAGAATCTGCTCGCGCTGCTCGCCCGTAGCGGCGACGCATTGCAGGCGGCTGCTGCCCTCGGCCAGGAGGAAGACAAAAGCATGCCGCGCCTCGGCAAAGTCCGAAGCCTCGCGGACCACGGGCTGCAGCTCGGCTCCCGGGTCCAGGCTTGCTGACGCGGCGCGGGCGTAGGGTGCTTCCTGCTCGCGGACGCGCCGGCAGGCGTCGTCCAGCAATTGTGCTCGATAGAGGATAGGACCGGTGTGGCGGGCAGCCTCGGCGGCCAGGTGGGTGTGCTCCGCGTGGAAGGCTCCAGGCTCCAGGGCGGTCCATTCCAGCAGCCCCAGGGTCCATTCCCCTGCGATGAGGGGCACGCCCAGCCACGTCCTGACCTTCTCCTCGCCGGGCACTTCTTGCCAGGCCGGGTCGAGGCTCGTATCATCCACCAGCGCCGGCCGGCCACTGTCCAGCGCGGCGCGGGAATTGCCTATCTGGCCCGCGGGGAGGGTAAGGCCCTGCAGAGGGGCAGTGGTGCCGTGGACCGCCAGCACCTCCAGGTGGTCGCCGGCCAGCCACATTGCTGCCGTCCCATCGCACGGCAACAGCGCCGCCGCCTGCTCCACCAGAACTCGCAGCGCCTCCTGGAAGCCCGTCGCCGCGTTGACCATGTAGACCACGCCCAGCAATCGACTGTTCAACTCGCTTGAGTCCGTCTCTTGGTAGCTCACCTTGTTTTTCTCGCTGGCCTATGACTCTCGCTCATTATACCACAGATGTTATCGAGCGCAACTTGTCTTTTACGTCATCCAGGCGGTTGACGGACCTCATCACATGTGCTATAATAATTGTGCTGCTGTCCCTCATTCCTCGGGGTAGCCTGAGCTCTGCAGCAGCGCCGCAAGCCTAGCGTAGCACTGCCGCCTCGCTCAAGATCGCTGGCGTCACAGTACAATCCATCATCCGAACAGAACAAGTAGAATCGGTTACGTTCTTGGCCGCGCACCCTTTCAGGCGCGCGGCACCAGGACGCACGGCCCGGTTGTTATACCGTGATGCGTCCGTACCAGGGCCAGAAAACAGATGAGAGACAAGAATTGGACGACCATGAGTGCCACCATTTTGTTAATCGACGACGACCAGGACATGGGACAAATGATGCATGACGCCTTGACCCCCGGTGGGTACAAGACCCTTTACGCGCAGGACGGCCTGACAGGCCTGGATATCCTGCAGGACCAACCGGTGGACCTCGTGCTGCTCGATTTGATGCTGCCCGAGATCGACGGTTGGGAGATCTGCCGCCGCATCCGGGAGTTCTCCGACGTGCCCATCATTATCATCAGCGCCCTCGGCCGGGAGCAGGACGTGATCCGCGGCCTGGAGTTGGGCGCCGACGATTACATCACCAAGCCCTTCAGAATGGGCGAGATCAAGGCCCGCATGCGGGCCAACCTTCGCCGCTGCCAACGACCGTTCGCCGCCGAGCCGGTGGTGCACATCGACGATAGGTTGGCCGTAGACCGGTTGACCCACTCTCTCATCGTCGACCGGCAGACGGTAAGGCTGTCGGCCACCGAGTACAAGCTCCTGAATTACTTCCTGGACAATCCCGGGCGCATCCTCACCCAACAAAACCTGCTGAGCCAGGTGTGGGGTTGGGAATACATGGACCAAACCGACTACCTGAAGGTTTACGTGCATCGCCTGCGCCGCAAGATTGAGGAGGAAGCCAATGAACCACGATACATCCTCACGGAGCGTGGCTTTGGGTACCGTTTTCAGGTGCCGGGTTCTTAAACCAAGGTCAACACATTCTCCAACGCTATTTAAACGCGTTGTTTACCAGCAATTTACCTTCCGTACCTATACTGACGTTGCCTATCCTGCTGAAGGTTAGGGGCATGGTACGCCTTTGGTGCGAACCGGGCCCTGGCTCAAGTAGGCGGAATGCTTAGAACTTTCAAAGAAAGGTTGACGAGACGCGGCTGGGGCCGGTAGGTGTCGGGAGCACTGGGTGAACGTCTCCCGAATAGAGCCTGGCAGGTCAGGGCGAGGAACAGAAAACTATCGCAGGTAGAAACACCGGTTCCTTGATCTGTCATTTGCCCACAGCTCGCGGAATTCGCAGACGAACCCCCGAGCCGATCCACCCATTTGCCCTCCATAGCTATCGGTGGCAGAAAATCATAGAGAAAGGCGCGAGTAAGCATGGCTAGCGAGTTGTCTTCGTCCAGCTATAACTATGTGCTGTCGATTGCAGTGAAGCGCGACCAACGAAGGCTATACTTTTCGGCAAAACGGGCCTTGGACGTGGTAGTGGCTGCGATGGCCCTCCTGATTCTATCGCCGTTGATGCTGCTCATCGCAGCCTTGATCAAGCTCGACTCGCCGGGGCCGGCGATTTTTACACAGAAGCGTGTGGGGCTGCGCCGCGTAAATCGGAGCAAAGGCAACGGCGCCGGCAGTGAGGTCCGGTGGGAAGTGAGCACCTTTGACTTCCACAAGTTCCGGACAATGAAGCAGGACGCCAGCGCCGATGTGCACCGCGCCTACGTACAGGCGTTTATCCGCAATGATCGCGAGGCCATGGCGGCCGTCCAGGGCGCGGACATTGATGTGCGCAAGCTTCTCAACGACCCGCGGGTTACGCGCCTCGGTGCGTTCCTGCGCAAGAGCAGCCTGGACGAGCTGCCCCAGTTCTGGAGCGTGCTCAAGGGCGATATGACGCTGGTGGGACCCAGACCGGCGCTGCCCTATGAAGTGGAAGCATATCAGCCCTGGCACCGCAAACGCCTGGAAGCCGTCCCCGGCATAACCGGGCCGTGGCAGGTGTCGGCACGCAGTTCCGTGGACTTTGACGAGATGGTCAAGATGGACATCGACTACATCGAACACCAGTCGTTCTGGCTGGACCTGAAACTCCTCGCACTGACACCGCTTGCCGTCCTGCGCAGCAGGGGGGCGGTGTAGAGGAAACTAGGAAGGTGGACATGAAAAAGCTAAATGTCGGCGTCATCGGCTCGGGTTATTGGGGGCCGAACCTGATCAGGAACTTTGTCTCTTTGCCCGAGTCAAGCCTGGCGGCCGTGGCCGATCTGCGACAGGACCGTCTTGCGCATGTCAAGTCGTTATACCCCTCCGTCCGAGTGACGGACGACTATTGGGAGCTGTTCTCTATGAACCTGGATGCGGTTGTGGTGGCGACTCCCCCGACCACCCACTTTTCCATAGCTCGTGACTGCCTGCAACACGGCCTGCACGTCCTGGTGGAGAAACCGCTGGCACTGAACAGCCGCGATGCCGAAGAACTGATCGAAATCGCAGACCGAAAGAACTTGACGTTGATGGTGGGCCACACGTTCGAGTACAACCCGGCTGTTCGCGAACTGCGCCGGATCATACGTAGCGGCGAACTGGGCAAGATCCATTACCTGGATGCCGTGCGGGTAAACCTTGGCCTCTTCCAACCGGACCTGAACGTGTTGTGGGATCTGGCTCCCCACGACATCTCGATCCTGAATTACATCCTGGGCAAGGAGCCCCTCAAGGTTAGCGCCCAGGGCGCGGAATGTGTTGTGCCGGGCAAGCACGATATCGCCTACCTGAACCTGGAGTTCGAGGACAACGTTCTGGCCCACGTGCGCGTGAGCTGGCTCGACCCCTCAAAGGTCCGGCGCATCACGGTGGTCGGCAGTAAAAAGATGGTCGTGTACGACGATGTGGAGCCCGTGGAAAAGCTCAAGATCTATGACAAGGGCGTGGAGACTCCGTCCTACGCCGACACCTACCACGAGTTCCAGTTCAGCTACCGCCATGGCGATGTGGTAAGCCCGGCCATTCGCATGGCCGAGCCGCTGAAGGAGGAATGCCAGCACTTCTTACAGAGCATCCTCAAAGAGAAAGCACCGCAGAGCGACGGGCGGGTGGGGTTAAAAGTCGTGCGTGTCCTGGAAGCCGCCGAGCGATCCCTTCGGCGCGGGGGTATCCCGGAATTTCTGACCTGGTACGAGACCGCCCCGGGCTCTGACGGCAGGCAGCCGGACGCCTGGCAGCTTGAGGAGGAACAGGTCGAGTCCTTCGCGACAGCCGAAGCATAGGAAAAAGGAGCAACCTTGAACGACACATCCTTCTCTACGTATCCAACCGGCGACCGGCTCCATCGAGACTGGGACTCTGCGCCCCTCGCCGAGGCCGTTTTTCTCGGCGAGGGGCACCAGGTCGATCCCGGCGCCATCCTGGGCTACCTGACCGGCCGCAAGATCGAGAGCCAGGTATTGCGCATTGGACCCCGGGCGAGGATTCGCTCAGGAACGGTCCTGTATGCGGGATCGACCATCGGTGCCGGCCTGGAGACGGGACACAATGTCGTAATCCGCGAAGAAAACGTCATCGGCGACAACCTCAACATCTGGAACAGCTCGACCATCGACTATGGCTGCCAGATCGGCGACGGGGTCAAGATCCACTGCAACGTCTACGTCGCCCAGTTTACCATCCTTGAGGACGACGTGTTCCTTGCGCCGGGGGTGATGGTCGCCAACGATCCCCATCCCCTGTGCGCCCACCACCTTGAGGGACCGACCATCAAGAAGGGTGCCCGGATCGGGATCAACGTCACCCTCCTGCCCGGCGTCGTCGTTGGAGAGGGAGCCATGGTGGGGGCGGGAAGCGTTGTTACGCGCGACATTCCGCCCTTTACCGTCGCCTACGGCAGCCCGGCGCGGCCACAAAAGGCGGTGGAAGAGGTAATGTGCTCCTACCAGTTGGCCGAGCGAGGCCGTACCGCTGGCCTGGGGACAATGCCCGACGGCCCGGGCGCCTTGGAAAGGAGCTGAAGGTGCGAGTGCCATTTGTCGACCTACAAGCTCTACACCAGGACCTCATCCAGGAGCTGGACGAGGCCATCCGAGGCGTGTTGACGCGGGGCGACTTTGTTTTGGGCCAGGAGGTGGATACCTTCGAGCAAGACTTTGCCGCCTACTGTGGGTCCCAATACGCCGTGGGGGTGGACAGCGGTCTGTCCGCTTTGGAGCTCAGCCTGCGCGCTTTTGGCATCGGCCCCGGCGACGAAGTGATCGTGCCCAGCCACACGTTTATCGCCACGGCTGCGGCCGTGAGCTTTGTGGGCGCCACCCCGGTCCTGGTGGACGTGGAGGAGCAAAGCTACAACCTGGACGTCTCCAAGCTGGAAGCGGCCATCACGCCCCACACGCGGGCCATCATCCCGGTGCACCTCTACGGCCTGCCGGCCGACATGGACGGCATTATGCAACTGGCCGAGGAGCACGGCCTGGTGGTTATCGAAGACGCCAGCCAGGCCCACGGCGCGACCTACAAGGGGCGGCGTGTCGGCTGCCTGGGGCACGCCGCGGCCTTTAGTTTTTATCCGACCAAGAACCTGGGGGCGGCGGGTGACGCGGGAATGCTTGTCACGAACGACGCCAACGCCGCCGACCAGGTCCGGGCGATGCGCAACGTCGGCCAGCGAATAAAGTACCACCACGAGCTGCCGCCGTTTAACCACCGCCTGGATACGCTGCAGGCTGCCGTCCTGCGCATCAAGTTGCGCTACCTGGACGGCTGGACAGAGGCACGCCGTCGCAACGCGGCCCTGTACCGGGAAAAGCTACAGGGGAGCGACCTCCTGCTCCCCGTGGAGACGCCCGGGGCGAGGCACGTCTATCACGTCTACGTGGTTCGATCGCCCCAGCGCGACCGGCTCCAGGCGCATCTGCAGGAGCGGGGGGTGGGCACAGCCATTCACTATCCGGTGCCGATCCACCTGCAACCCTTCTACGCCGGCAACGGCTTTCGCCAGGGCCAGTTCCCGGTGACCGAACAGATCTGCAACGAGATCCTGTCGCTGCCCATGTTTCCCGGAATGACCGCGGAGCAGATCGAGTACGTGGCGGCGTCCGTGCTCGACTGTTGACTCGTCTCTCTGGCGAGGATGTTCGAATCTTGCTCTGGTGGTAAAGGAGAGAAGAGTGGAAAAAAGCTATCCTGCCATACTGTGGCAAAGAAAGTGGCTCATCTTGGCGACGACCGTCGCAACCGTACTTGTCGTACTGGTGGGCATGCTTCTCGTCACCCCACAATACGAAGCCTCGACCAGGCTGCGCGTATACACGGCGGCCAGGGGCTCCGTGGACTGGGTGGACTATGACATCGCCTACACCGAGCGGCTGATGAATACGTATTCTCAACTGGCCACCAGCCAGCCGGTTCTGCAGGAGCTGGCCCAACAGCTCAACCTGGCGAACCTGCCCAGCATCAGCGCCCAGGTCGTCTCTGACACCGAGTTGATGCAGATTAACGTGGAGGGGGCCGACCCGGCGCAGGTTACAGCCGTGGCCAACGGCCTGGCCCAGATCCTCGTGGCCCGCAGTGAGGACCATGCCGGGGGTGGCCGGACGGCGCAGGACATCCTGAGCGAGCAGTTGACCCAGGCCGAGGACGAACTGAACCAGGCCCAACTGGCCTACGTCGAGGCCGTCGGTTCGTCGCCGGCCGACTCGGCTCGCGTCGCTGCCCTCAGCCGCGCGGTTGACCTCAAGCAGGAGGTCTACACGGCCCTGCTGCAGCAGTACGAGCGGACCCGGGTGGCCGAAGAGCTGCGGACCAACGCGCTGACCATCGTCGAGCCTGCGACCCTGCCGCGGGAACCGTCCAAGCCGAACTGGATGACCAACCTGATCTTGGGCGGCCTCGTCGGCCTGGTTGCCGGCGCCGGCCTGGCGTTCCTGTTTGAGCGGCTGGACACCCGCGTCCAGTCAACCGACGAGATCGAGGAACTCACCGCCCTGCCCACCCTGGGGCGCATTCCTTACGTTCGCAAGGGACCGGCCCACGTGTTCCTCGGCGATACCATCCCGGCCCAGGAGGCGTACCATCGCCTGCAGGCCAAGCTCGAGGCCCGCGTCCAGGCCGACGGCCTGCGGTCCATCCTGATCACCAGTCCCGAGCCGGGCGAGGGCAAGTCGGCCATCGTGGCCAATCTCGCCCAGGCCCTGGCCAATGCGGGTCGCCGTGTCGTCGTCGTGGACGCCAATCTGCGCCGGCCGATCATGCACCAGATCCTGGACGTGAGCAACAAGGTTGGCCTTAGCAACGTCCTCAGCCAGGAGTGGACGGTCAAGGAAGCGGTCCAGACGACCAGGACACCGGGGGTATGGGTTCTCACCAGTGGCACGCCGCACCCGAACCCGGCCCAGTTGCTCAACTCGGCCGGCATGCCCGGCCTATTCGAGGAGCTTGCCGCCCCCTTTGACGTGATCCTCCTCGACTCGCCGCCCGTTCTGGCCGTGGCCGACGCGACACTCCTGGCGCCCCTGGTGGACGGCGTGTTGCTGACAGTGGGCCGGGCACAGACCAAGCGCGACTCGATAGAAGCGGCCATCGAACAGCTTGCGGGCGTGCAGGCCAGGCTCCTCGGAGTCGTCGTAAATTGGGCGGAGCGCACCAAGGACCTGCGCCACTACCGGCACTACGAGCGAGTGCGCAAACCCGCGGGCACCAACGGCCAGCGCGCGGTCACTCGCCCCGTCGTCACCCAGGGTCTTGAACGAAGTGAAAGGCAAGGTCTTGAACGAAGTGAAAGGCAAGGTCTTGAGCGAAGTGAAAGGCAAGGTCTTGAGCGAAGTGAAAGGCAAGGTCTTGAACGAAGTGAAAGGCAAGGTCTTGAACGAAGTGAAAGGCGCAGCATACCGCAGGAAGCCGCCTTTGCCGGCAAGGTCTTGAACGAAGTGAAAGGCGCCAGGCAGCGGGCCGACAAGGGCCGCGAAGAGCCATTGGCCTAGGTGGACAGGGGTCAGAAAGAGCCATGTTGAGCCGAATCGTCGGGCGTGCGGCCCAGGATTCCAGCGTCTTGCCCGTTTTTTCCTCGGCGGCGTGGCCGTGGACCGTGGGGGCTGTTGTCGCCGCACTGGTGGCGGGAGCCCTCCTGGGCGTGGCCGTCCTGCTCACGGGCCCGGTGCTCGTCCTCATGGGCGTCGTCGGGATCCTGGTGGCCCTCCTGGTATTCCGCTATCCCGAAGCGCTCGTCGTGCTGATGCTGGCCCTGGCCTCGCAACTGATCCCAGGCCGGTTCAACATCTTTGTGGACCTGTTCGTGGGCCGCTTCCAGGTGTCCGACCTGCTGCTGTTCTGGCTGTTGTTCGTGACCGCCCTGCGGGTCATCATGGAAAAGGACTTTCCGTTCAGAAGAAGCCGCCTGGACCTGCCTATGGCTCTGTTCTACCTCGCGGTGCTGGGCGGCCTGGCAACGGCCGTGTTCCTCTTCGGGGTAAACTTTCGTTACGCCACCTACGAGGCGCGCACCCTCGCCTACTACCTGGCCTTCTTCCCCATCACCACCCTGGTGCGGACGCGCCGCCAATTGGTGCGGCTGTCGATAGGTGTCATGGGCGTCGCGGTCCTTATGGCCGTCTCGATGCTCCTGCAGTCCACGATACAGCCCGGCATCCTGGCCGACGACTGGACCCTGGACGTGGAAGGCGTCGTGCGCATCTTTCACCCCGGGTTTTCGGCGGTGTACGTTGGCCTGTTGATGCTCGCCGGCTACGTGGCCACGCGCAGCGGCCGGCGGGGAGCCACGCGCGGCGTTCACGACTGGGGGTGGCTGCAATGGGCCATCATGCTCTTGCTGGCCACTGCCCTGTTCTCTACCCTGGCCCGCAACTTGCTCATCGCCGGCACCGTCAGCTTTGGCCTGCTGGCCTTGTTGCTGGGCAGCGAGCAGCGCCGCAACCTGATCCAGATGCTTCTGCGGCTGACCGTGTCGCTGGCGGTGGTGCTGGTGTTCCTGGCCCTGGTGTTCGACACGTCCACCCTCATCACCCAGTACGCCGCGGCCTATGTTGGGAGGCTGGAGCGCATGTTCTCCAGCGAAATCCTGACGCGAGAGGAGAACCTCTTTTCCCGGTGGGAAGAGATGCAATTCGCGTTTCAGAGGTTGCAGGAGAATCCGATCCTGGGCACGGGGCTCTACAACCCCTACCGGCCGGCCGTTTATGAGGGAGAGCCCATCACCCTGCGTCACTTTATCCACAATGCCTACCTGGGCATCTGGCTGAAAACCGGCATCGCCGGCCTGGTTTCGTTTCTCTGGTTCTCGGCCGCGTTCCTGCGCCAGGGCCTCCGAGGCTGGAAACGCGTCTCGCACCCACTCTTGCGCGGCGTCGCCCTGGGATCCCTGGTGGCGTACGTGGGCCTCTTGATGGCCAATTTTGTGGCGCCCTCGTTTCTACAGCCAGGCAGCCTGGCGATTATGGGCGTGACCCTGGGACTGACCACCTCCATCCTGTTGCTGGACGGGGGCCCTGATCAAGAATACTCGGAAGGCGAAGTCTTGAACGTAGTGAAAGGAGAATCTACGTGAGCACTCGAATACATGCCACTACTGCCATGGACACAATTGGGACGGACAAAAGCCGGGAAGAACCATTGATCCCGGTCTTTCGGCCGTGGTATGACAAGGAAGAGCTGAAAGCCGTCGAAGAGGTCTTTGACAGCGCGTGGATCGGCCTGGGTCCCAAGACGACCCAGTTCGAAGAGCGTTTTGCCCGCTACGTTGGGGTTCCTTACGCCGTCGCCCTGAACTCGGCGACTGCCGCCCTTCACCTGGGGCTCGCAGTTCTGAACGTCTCTGGGGGCGAGGTCATCACGACTCCCATGACCTTTGTCTCGACGAACCACGCCGTCCTCTACAACAACGCCGAGCCGGTCTTTGCCGACATCGAGCCCGACACCCTGAACATCGATCCCAGGTCCATCGAGGCCAACCTCACGGACCGCACCCGGGCCATCATCGTAGTGCACTATGGCGGCCACGCCTGCGACATGGACACAATCCTGGACCTGGCGGAGGAGCGGGGCATCCCGGTTCTGGAGGACGTGGCCCACGGCGCTGGCGGCACCTACAAGGGGCGCAAGCTGGGATCCCTGGGAAACCTCGGCTCCTTTAGCTTTCACGCCGTCAAGAACCTGGCCACGGGCGACGGGGGAATGCTGACCTTTTCGGACCCGGAGTACGATGCGCGGCTCCGGCGGCTCCGCTGGGTGGGCATCGACAAGGACACCTGGGACCGCTCCGAGATCGACCAGAAGTATTCGTGGTACTATACCGTCCAGGAGCTGGGCTGGAAGTATCACATGAACGACATCACGGCAGCCATCGGCCTGGTGCAACTGGAAAAGCTGGACCGCGCCAATGCTCGCCGGGGAGAGATCGTGGCCTACTACAACGAGCGATTCGCCGACCTGGAGTGCCTGGAGACCCCGGTGGAAAAGAGCTATGCCCAGAGCGCCTTCCACAACTATGTCATCAAGCTGGACCGGCGCGATCAGCTCATCGCCTACCTGCGCGACCGCAACATCTCGACAGGCGTTCACTACATGCCAAACCACCTATACAGCATGTACCGCGGCTTTCGGGCCGATGTGCCGGTCACCGAGAGGGTCTGGCAGAGGCTGGTCACGCTGCCGCTCTACCCGGGCATGACCGACTGGGACGTGGAACGCGTCGTGCGGGGGGTACGGGGCTTTTGCAGCAAAAGCTAGCGACCAAGGCGCAACCCGCGCCGGAGAAGTTGAGCCTGATGCACATGCCAAAGCGGCTGGTCCGCTGGGGAGGATCCCAAGGCAGGCGGGCCCTCGTGAACGCATCGGGCGCGGCTTTCCAATGGCGCGCGATGCTCGCCTACCGCCTGTGGGGCATCGAGGGCATCGATAACCTGCTGCTGCAGTGCAGGCCCGAGCAGGCAACCTGGCTGCTGCGGCGCTTTGGCGCCCGCATCGGCCAGGGCTCGAATTTGCACGCGCCCCTCATCGTGCACAACGCGCTGAAGAGCTATGCGCACCTGCGTGTCGGAGAGCAGTGCCACGTGGGCAAGGACGTGTTCCTCGATCTACGGCAGCCCATCGAGATCGAGGACCGCGTGACCATCTCCATGAGGGTCACAATCCTCACCCACCTGGACGTCGGCCACAGCCCCCTGGGGGCGGGCAGCCTGGCCCCCAGAGAAGCCCCGGTGCGCATCCGGCGTGGCGCCTACCTGGGTGCCGGCTGCACCCTGCTGCACGGGATCACCGTGGGCGAGTGTGCAGTCGTGGCTGCCGGCGCCGTGGTCGTCGGCGACGTGCCGGCCTATACCGTGGTGGCCGGCGTTCCGGCGCGGGTGCTCAAGACGCTGGACAGGGACAGACAATCTTTCGGCGGGATCGAACAGGATGAGCAACGTTAGGACCATCGCCAAAAACACAACGTCTCTTCTCGTGGCCGAGGGCATCTCCCAGGTGCTGCGGGTCGTCTACTTTGCCGTCCTGGTGCGCTACATCCAGGCCGAGGGGATGGGCAAGATCTCGACGGCCCAGGCCCTGGTGACGATCCTTTACGTGCTGGTCACCTTTGGCTTCGAGCAACTCATGGTCCGGGACGTCGCCGGGGCAAGGACAAAAGCGGCCTCCTACGTCAGCAACGTCGCCTTCTTGCGACTGTTCCTGTCGATCCTCTTTACCCTGGGGCTCTGGGGACTGGTGCAAGCCTTTGGCTACCCGGCCGAGCTGGCGATCATCACCTACATCTATGGCTTTGCCTTCGTGGTCAAGGCCTTCACCGACGTTGGCCTGGCCGTCTATCAGGCCTTCGAGGTCATGGAGTACAACCTCCTGATCCGCGTGGTGCGGGACCTGGTCAATATCGGTTTGAGCCTGCTGGCCATTGCGCTGCAATACAGTCTCATCGTCATCGTCGGCGTCACCGCCCTGGCCAATATAGTGGAGATGGTTCTGACCTTTGCGCTGCTGCGGCGCCGCGGGCTTCCCTTCCGGTTTCAGGTGGACCTGGGGCTGGCCAGGAGGTTGCTCATCATGGCCTTGCCCTTTGCCGTGGTGTCGGTCTATCCCCTGGCCCACTCGCAGCTCAACACGCTCATCCTGTCGGCCACCAGCACCATCGAGAACGTGGGCTGGTTCGCGTCGCCCAGCACACTCATCGGCATGGCCATGCTCATCCCGGCCGTCTTTATGCGGGCGGTCTTTCCCGTCTTCTCGCGCTACTCCCAGCGGTCAGCGGGCGCCCTCCAGACCACCTACCAGAAGTCGTTCACCTACCTGTTGATCCTGGGGTTGGCAGTCTCCGTGGGCACGTTCCTGACGGCCGGCCGGCTCATTCCGCTGGTCTTTGGCGAAGGGTTCGAGGAATCGGTGCCGGTCCTCCAGATCCTGGCCTGGCAGCCCATCTTTGGCTTCGTGGGCCACGTCAACGGCAACCTGCTGATTGCCACGGGCAGGGAAAAGTTCTTTATGGTGTCGGAAGGCCTTTTTGCCGGCCTGTACGCCCTGCTGGGCTTTACCCTGGTCCCCCTCATGGGGATCATCGGGGCGGCCATTGCCGTCGTGGCGCCCACGGCAGTCGGTTTCTTTTTCTATTCCATCTACTGCCACAGAGTCCTGGGGCTGGCGTTGCCCTGGAAGCGCATCCTGGCGGCAACCGTCGCCGCGCTGCTCATGGCAGTGGCGGTCTATTCCGCGTTGCAGCTCGGGGTGAACTTTTTCGCCATCGTGCTGCTCATTGCCCCGGCCATCTATGCCGCGGCCCTGGCGCTGCTGGGCGTCCTCTCGCGTGAGGACGTCTCGCTGCTCAAGCAGGCGCTGAAACTACACTGATGGAGGACGCATCGTGAATGCCCGTTTCCCCAAAGTCTGGGCCATCACCCTCAACTGGAACGGCAGGGAGGACACCCTTGCCTGTCTCGCCTCGCTGCAGGGGCTCGGCTATCCCAACTATGACATCGTCGTGGTGGACAACGGCTCGACCGACGGCTCGGTGGCGGCCATTCGCCAGGCGTTTCCAGGCGTGAGCATCGTCGAGAACGGCGAAAACCTGGGATACGCAGATGGCTTTAACTCCGGGCTGCAGTTTGCCTACGAACGCGGCGGCGATTATTTTCTGATCCTCAACAACGACACGGTCATCGACCCCCAGGCCCTCACGGAATTGGTCCGGGTGGCGGAGGAGGACGAATCCATCGGGTTCGTGTCGGGCAAGGTCTACTGGCACAACGAGCCCGACACGCTCCAGACCGCCGGCCGGTTCAACGATCCCATGATCCTGGCGGGCAACCACGTCGGCGGCGGCGAGGTGGACCGCGGCCAGTACGACACCGTCACCGACTATGATTTCGTCGACGACGTTTACCTGCTGGTGCGCCGCGCGGTTTACGAGCGGGTAGGGGGCTACGATCCCAACTTTTTCCTCTATTTCGAGGAGACCGACTGGTGTGCCCGTGTGCGCCGGGCCGGCTTTCGCATCGTCTACGCGCCCAAGGCCAAGATCTGGCACAAGGGCAACATCGGCGGTGGCAGCACCACCCTGAGCCCCGAGCGCCACTATTTCCTGACGCGAAACCAGGTCATCTTTGTGGCGCGCAACGCCTCCCCGGCCCACCTGCGGCGCTATCTCCTCTGGTCGCTACGGACCCAGGCCGTGGACGCCGCCCGCTACGTGAAGCACGGCTTCTTCAAGCACCCCATCGCCCGCCTTCGAGACCTGGCCTCGGGCATGTGGTGGTGGTGGAAGAACCGCGACGCCGTGTCGCCGGGGGCAGCGAGCCGAGCCGGTGGGGCCGCGTCGGGGGCCTTGCAGGGAGAGGCCTATGGCCCGTAACGGCACGTACAGGGACGACAACCACGGCAAAGACGTCCTATACATCGGCGGGTCGGACCTGGTTCGGTCTCCAAACCACCGCGCCCATCACTTTATCCGCTTCCTGGAACAGCATGCCAGGCGGGTCGACGTCGTGTCGCTGCGGCCGTTCTATGCCGGGCCCTACCCGGCCAGCCCCCTTTCCAAGCTGCGGCGGGGAATCCGCGCCTACACAGCCGAGCCGGTGAACGTGACCGACACCGGGGTGGGCACCGAGTTCCAGGTTCACAAGCTGCCCAACCGCATGGATCCGCTGCTGCAGGACGTGTGGGCCTACTTTCACCTGGGGGAGCTGGCCCGGCGCCACTATGACGTGGGCATTTTTGGCAATCCCGACAACGCCATCCTGGCCTGGATGCTCAAGAAGCGGGGCATCGTCGACAGCCTGGTGTACGACGATTGGGATTATTTCGCCGGCTTTGATCGGCCGCTCTATTGGCGCCTGCCCATGGCCTGGCGCGAGCGCTTCTCGGTGTCCATCGCCGACAGGGTCATCTCGGTTGGCAGCCTCCTCGCCGAGTTGCGGCAGGAGCAGGGAGCCAGGGAGACATTCGTGGTGCCCAACGGGGTCAACTACCAGGTCTTTGCCCGGGCCCAGGAAAAAAAGCCGCATCCGCCCACGCTGATCTATACCGGGTCCATTGAGGAATGGGCAGGGCTGGACGTCTCGCTGGAGGGGTTTGCCCAGGTGCGGGCCGAGATCCCCGCGGCTCGGTTCCTGATCATCGGCCCGAACCAGAACGAGTACGGCCACGCCCTCCGGAAGCAGGCGGACCGGCTGGGCCTGGGCGACAGTATCTGTTTCCTGGGATACCGGCCCTACGAGGAGCTCCCGGAGTTCCTGGCCGAGGCGGATATTGGCGTCGCTCTCTTCTGGCCGACGGACCAGATGAAGTACGCCTTCCACCTGAAGGTGGTGGAATACATGGCCGCCGGGCTGGCCGTCGTGGGCACTCGCGTCGGCGAGACAGAGAGGATCATCCTCCAGGCCGGCGCCGGCCGCGCAGTGGACTTTGAGGCCGAGGCATTTGCCGGGGCCGTCCTGGAGATGTTCCGCGACGAGCGCGCCCTGGCAGAGTACGGGGCCCGGGGCATCGAGTTCGCGAGGCCGTACGACTGGAACCTGGTATTCTCCGATCTGCACGAGATCATTGGCTTGAGGAACGGACGATGACGAAGGAAATGGCCAACCTGCACGTCGGCCTCGTCGCTGCGGCCGACATCGAATCGATGCTGGACCTCGCCAATGTGCTGCACGAAGCAGGCGTGAAGGTCTCCCTCTACCTCTCTTTCGCCAGGGCGGCCCGGCTGGTTGCGGTCCCGACGGGGGAGGGTACGGAGCCCCAGGCCGAAGGAGAGGTTGCGGAACGCTTCTACCAGCGCAACCTCGTCCCCCGGGAGTGCCGGATCCGCCTGATTCACTACCCGCGCCTGCGGGACCCGCGCTCGCTGGGCGTCATGCGCCGCGCCATCGGTACCATGCGCGCCGACGGGGTAACCCTGGTGCACATCAGCATCGGGCCCACGGAGTTTTGGCTGGCCGTCCTGGCCAACCTTGTCCGCGACTTGCCGGTGGTGACCACCTATGCCCAGCCCAAGCCCAACGTGGGCGAAACCCGGCCGCCCTGGCTGGACATGGCCATCAACCGCCTGATGGCCCGCGGCGCCGACATGCTGGTGGTGACCTTGCAGAGCATGGTGCCCTACATTCAGAAGGCCTATGGCATCCCGCCCGAGCACACGGCCTATGTTCCCCTCTGCCCGCGAGTCACCGCCGTTCGCTGGGCAGACCCCACGGGCCGGTCGGCCGAGCCGGTGCCCGAGGAGCCGGGCACGGTCCTCTTTTTCGGCGGCGCCCGCCGGCACAAGGGTCTGGAGTACCTTGTCCGCGCCCAGCCCATGGTGAACCGCGAAGTTCCCGACGCCCGGTTTCTCATCGCCTCCCATGGCAGCGACCTGGACCGCTGCCTGGCAATGATCGAGCAGCCGGAGCGGTTCGAGGTCCATCGCGGTTTCGTGCCCGGCGACCAGATGCCCGCCTTTTACCAACGTGCCAGCGTGGTGGCCCTGCCCTATATTTCGGCCGGGCCGAGCGGTGTCCTCCTGGACGCTTACGGCTTTGGCAAGCCGGTCGTCGCCTCCGAGGTAGGAGGCCTGCCCGAGTACGTACAGGACGGTACCACGGGCATCCTCGTGCCGCCGGGCGACGAGCGAGAGCTGGCAGCCGGCATCATCCACCTGCTATCGGACGACGAGCTGCGGCGCCGCATGGGCGACAATGCCAGGCGCTGGATCGCCGAATTAAAGCAGTCCATCGCAGAGCGCTGGTTGGAGGTCTACGAGCAGGCCATGTCCTTCCGACCGCCGGCAGCGCCTCGGCCACAACCCTTTCCTTTGGAGGAAGCGAACCCATGACGGACACCAGACGCGCCGGCCAGGCCGGCATCCCGATCCCTTCCGGCAACAACGGCCGCGGGCAACACGCCCCGCGCCTGGCCATCGTGGGCTGCGGCGCCATTGCCGAGCAGTATTACCTGCCGGCCCTCGCGCGGCGCCCGGACGTGCTGGCCAACATGATCCTGGTGGATCGCGACGCCGCCCGGGCCGAATTCCTGGCGAGCAAGTTTGGCGTGCAGAGAACCGACACCGACTATCGCGAGGTCATCCCCCACGTCGACGGCGCCATCCTTGCCGTGCCGACGCACCTTCACCATCCCATCGCCATGCAGTTCCTGGCAGAGGGCATCCACGTCTATTCCGAGAAACCCCTGGCCGAAAACGCGATCAAGGCCAGGGAGATGGTCGAGCTGGCCGAGGAGCGGGGCCTGATCCTGGCCGCGAACTACCAGCGGCGGCTGTTTCCCCCCCTCGTCAAGGTCAAGGAGCTGCTGGACGACGGCACCCTGGGCGAGCTCCGCTCCATCCGCTACCTGG
>JAAYZQ010000633.1 GCA_012514775.1 Anaerolineaceae bacterium | reverse complement strand
GGGGGATCAGACCCGCGAGGACACGGGCCAGGGTGCTCTTGCCGCAACCCGACGGGCCGCTGACCAGGACGCACTCGCCGGCCTTGACGTCCAGCGAGACGTCCTCCAGCGCGCGGACCGGGCCATAGGCCACCGTCAGGTGGTCGACGTGGATCATGACGATGCCTCGGGCTGATAATACCCGCCGTTGGCACACGCCCGGCACAGAACCCGGCCGTTCACCCGCAACTCGCGGGCATCGTTGATGCCCTCACCACAGCACTGGCAGATGACCCGGCTGACCGTGGGGCCGGGCCTGTCCTCCGTGCGAACGGCCATCTGTACCTCCTGCACGTCAAAGAGCTCGTCGTCGGGCATGACCTTGTAGGCTTCTTGCTGGGCCTCGTACTTGGGCAGGTCGGCCGACACATAGTGTCCTACGTTGGCGCGGCTGTCCTCACGAGCCACGACGCGCACCGCTCGACCCGACACAGTATCCAGGAAGGTGGCGGCCATCTTGCCATAGTCCACGTGTTTGAGCGTGCGTTTCCCCAGCCGGCAGCCCGTCACTGCGGCGATGGCATCCGTGGCGCAGCGATCGATCTCGACGTAGACGATCAGGCGCTTGGGCTCGAGCTCCGGATCCGCGACGCCCAGCTCGCTGCAGGCGCGCATGGACATGCGCACACCCAGCACCTGGCCGGGGCAGAGGTGGCCGTGCATGGCCACCGACTTGCTCAGGAGCGTCTCCAGGTCTTGCCTATGTCCGTTCCCGTTGCCGTTTCCGTTTCTACCGTTTCCTTCTTGCATGGTTACCCACCCTTCCTCTCCCCGACCCGCATCAGCCCGCGCCGTTGGCCAACAAAAAAGCTCGCCAAGGAGACCGTTGGCGAGCACAGATTGCTCTACAGTGGCACGGTTCTCCTTCCCAATTCCATCCCGCTCTGCAGCGGGATTTCAGGAGGCGATGGCGTTTCCCCCATCACCCGTGATCCTCCTTTTGTGGCAGAGGACCCCTCGAGATCGCTCGAGGATCGGCCCGCCAGCCGTAGCATCACACCTTAGGCTGAGGGGCACGGAGAGAATATTTGGTTGCTAGGCTAACGACTCAAATATCGCCTTTGCCGTTCTTTCCAGGTTTGACTCCCGCCAGGGCTCACTGCTGGCCTGGCGCACACACAACAGCTCCACACCGCCATCCATGATTCGCCCCAGGTCGACCTCGCCCAGGGGCAGGACCGCGTGCTGGTAGCAGATGTCGCTGCACAGGTGGCAGTTGACGCAGCGCGACACCTGGTAGACGACGCCCACCCTGCCCTCGTGTTCGGCCTTGAGCAAGGCACCCGTGGGGCAAAAGTAGGCGCACATCTGGCAGGCCGTGCAGTCACTGCTGAACTTCAGGCCTGCCCACAAGCCACCCTCGCCCGCCTGGAAGCGGGTTTCGGCCGGGCGGCCCATGTGCTCCAGGGCAGCCACGAGCAGCAGCCGCTTTTCGGGCAGCGCCGTGGGCAACCCATCGGAATAGACACGAATCTCGGGCTCCTCTTCCTCCACCTGCTGCGGAACGCGGGTGGCTTCGCCCACGCGCGCCGTCTCGCGGACCAGGGTCTTGAACAGGCCCCGCCGCGTCACCCCACTGCGGCCGGCCTGCTCGCCTGCCGCTGCCAGTTCGCCGGGCAGGTCGGTGCCGACCATGATCTCGGTCGACCGTCCAAAGGCTTCTAGCAGCGCCTCGGACCGGGCGATCACGCCGTCGAGGAGCTGGCGGCCCTTGGCCAGGGGACAGCCGGCGCACTCGCCTTCCACCAGCCACAGGGAGCGCGCTCCGTAGGCGCCGGCGCCCACGAGAAGCGCCTCGTCGATCCGCCCCAGGCAGCTAACCTCGATCAGCCCCTGCCTCCCGGCGGGCGGCACCGCTGCCTTCGAGCAGACAAACCCGGCCCAACCGCGCTCCTGGGCCGCTTTCTGCGTCTGGACCCACAGCTCGTCGTGACTGGGCGAGAGGGCTTCGATGGCGCCTGTGGGGCAGGCCGCACTGCAGATGCCACATTGCACGCACAGCTCCGGGTCAACCTCCAGACCGTCGTCCCAGGTCAGCGCGCCCGTCGGGCACGCTTCCAGGCAGCGGTCGCAGGTCGAGTGGCGGTGCCGCTGGCGCGAGCAGCGATCGCGATGGATGGCCAGGTACCGGCTCTGCAGCGTATCTACGACGCCTTCGATCTGCTCCAGGGATAGGCCAGGCATGTCTACAGCTCCTTTACTGCCTCGAGCAGCTCGGCGATGGTTTCTTTTTCCATGGCGAGGTGCTCCTCTGTAAGCCGGGCGATCCCTCGAAAAAAGTCCGAGGTTGCCACTTTGGCCAGGTCCTGGCTAAAGGTCGGGATCCAGACCAGGAGGTGCTTTTCCAGGAATGCCTGCTGTTTCTGCAGGTAGCCTGTGGCCGCGGCCAGATCTCCCGCCGCCAGCCCTTCGGCCGCCTTCTGGCAGAGATAGGCCATGTACTCCAGCTCGATGGCGATGTGATCCTCGGGCTCCTTGAACTCACCGATGCGCGCCAGTCCTTCCTGGCGATACTCGGCAACCACCTGGTCCCGCGCCTCTTGCATGAGAAGCCGGTCCGTGCTGGTATAGACCGACTCGAAGGGATGGACCGTTTTCGAGCTGGCGTTGAGAAACAGGCTCGCGTACTCGGCGCTCAGATCGGTCTCGACCTTGGCCATGTCTGCCTGGGCGATGCGCCGGGCATAGTCACGCAACAAGCGGTGGCCTTTGCTCTCGGCGTCCTCTTCCGGCGCCTTTGCCAGCTCTTCGACCAACCCTTCCAGGAACTCCACCGACACCTCCTGGCGGTAGGCGCGCGACAAGAAGCTGTAGCTGGCAGCGCGGCTCTCCAGAATCTCGGATACCTCAGCTCGGGTCAACTCGTCTTCCATAGCACACAACTCTTTCTAATCAGTCTCTACACCCCGGGTGCGGCGCCCCCGGTTCACGGGGGCGCCACAGTGAGGGTCCCTTAAGGCAAGTACTTGATGCCTTCCAACATCTGTTGCATGGCCGGGCTCGTCAGCATCGCCGGCAGGCCGGCCGACAGGATAACAAAACGCAGGGTCCAACCACCGATGAGACAGGACGTCGCGCCGACCAGGGGCACGACGAGCGCCGCCCTCTTTTTCAGCAAGCCGGTCAGTTGGGTGATGCACACCAACAGGGGCACCACCAGGCCCAGTCCCACGACCACGATCCACAGCGCCGGCCACAGCGCTCCCGTGGTCAACATCTCGGCCGACCGCGCTGCATCAGGGCTACCGTTCAGCATTGTGCTCAGGAACACGCCCAGCACCGCGCCCTCGACGACGATGAGGGTGATGATGGCTGCCTCCAGCACTTTGCCCAGCCGCTTGGCCCCCTCTGCCTTCTCTCTCACGGCGGCGTACGCAGCCACGAGCCCGACGCCGGTGTCCAGCGCCGACGCTGTGAACAGGGCAGGCAGGAGCCAGGTGTTCCACAGGGGCCGGAAGGGCAGGACGCCCAGGAGCACGCCGGTATAGATGGCCACCCCCAGGCTCACAGGAATGCCGACGATGGCCAGGATCTTACGAATCGTCCCCGCCTTTTCCTGGAGCGGCATCCAGATCTTGCCGATGTAACCCAGGGTCCAGTCGGTGCGAAACAGGGCAAACAGACCGTTTACGACGATGGCCAGGATCAGAAGCCAGGCGCCGATGGCCATCCAGGAGGTCATGTTCACGAAACTGCGAAAGAGCACCAGGGCCCGGAACGGTTGCCCCACGTCCAGCAGCAGAAACAGCGTGCCAACGGCGATACAGATGGCACTAACCCAGGCACCGAAGCGAACCGTAGATTTGTAGCGGTCGCCGGTGGCCAGGTAGATCACTGCTGCAGTGATAAAGGACCCTGCGCCCAGGCCTCCCAGGAACAGGTAAAAAGCTACTATCCAACCCCACGTTGTTTGAAGTTGTGTCATCATCCAGCTCCCTTGGGGTGCCTGTGCTGGTAGCCTCTGACCCATGCCAGAGCGCTGCCAGCACGGCCCCCCTTCTCAATTCCAGACTCAAGGTGATACGAGCACTGATGGCTGCGTCGCGCCTACGAGCGACTTGGCTGCCTTTTCCTCTGCTCGCTTGGCCAACTCTTCCATCGTGCCGCTATGGAGCGCCCCTGTCGGGCAGGTCGCCACGCAAGCCGGCTCCTTGCCCTCCTCGAGACGATCCAGACAAAAGTCACATTTGTACATCTTGCCGTCAGGACCATACTGGGGAACGCCAAAGGGACAGGCGTAGAAGCAGTAGTGGCAGCCGATGCATTTGTCCTGGTCCACGACGACGATGCCATCCTCTGCTCGCTTGGTAATGGCGCCCGTCGGGCAGACGGAGGCACAGGCAGGATCGCCACAGTGCAAGCAGGACATGGAAACAAAGGTCCTGGTGACATCAGGGAAGGTGCCATTCCAGACATC
>JAAYZQ010000632.1 GCA_012514775.1 Anaerolineaceae bacterium | reverse complement strand
TAGGCGGCTGCCCCACTGCCCTCGTAGCCCCGCAGAGCTTCGGCGTCGGCGGCCCGCGACGCGTGGCGCATTTGCTCGTTCAGGATGGCCATGGCTCGCTCGCCCGCCTCACCCAGGTCCGTGCGGCGCGCGGCGTGGCGCAGCACCGTGGCCTGGTTGTAGAGCTTGCCGGTGACCGCCGCCCGCGCCAGGGGCAGGGCTCGGGCCGGGTCGCTCAGGGTCACGATCTGGCGCACGCGCAGGGCGCTGTGCTTCGACGTGGGGCCCACCAGGCGGAAGGCAAAGCGCCCCGCCTGGCTCTGGTAGACGACGTCGATCCCCCGCTGCACCAGGTCGTAGAGCATCGGCGTGCTGGCCTGCACCCCGCGGCCCATGAGGATCACCTGGCGCAGAGTGCCCAGGGGCACCTCCTCGACCTTTTTGTCGTCCACGTAGACCTGGAGGCGCTCGCCATCCTTGCGCAGGCTGCTGCCCTGCGTGTCGACGATCATCCTGTCCATCGTTTCCTCCTCACTCGAACTGTGCGCCCAGGAAGGCCAGGCCGGGCCCCAGGGGCAGGACGCCGGTCTTGTCCGGGTTGAGGGCCAGGTCCCGGTCGGCCAGCAGCCCGGCAGCGTGCTGAAGTGCGGCCAGGGCCTCGTCCGGCCCGGCGCACATGACCACCCAGTCGTCGGCAAATCGCACCAGGGCCAGCCCGGCGCCGATCATGGCCACGTCGAAGGGGTGCAGGTAGACGTTGGCCAGCAGCGGTGAGAGGACGGCTCCCTGGGCAATGCCCCGACCCGGTGCCGTAGCGCCCACCGCCAGCCAGCCGGCAACGAGCGCCAGGAGATCCCTGTCGGCCGTGTCCGATAGGAGGTCAAGCAGGGTGTCGTGCCGGATCGTGTCAAAGCAGGCTTCGATGTCACCGTCCGCCACCCAGCTCAGCCCCTGCGCCTCGTGCCACAGCACGTGGGCCACAGCGGTGAACACCGAGCGTTCGGGCCGGTAGCCGTGGCTGCACGACAGGAACCGGGCCTCCCAGATGGGTTCCAGGGCGTTCTTGACCGCCCGCTGCACCACCCGGTCGGTCACGGTGGGAATGCCTAGGCGCCGCCACCTCCCCCCTCTTGCCTCCCGCCCGTACTCGGCGGGGACAGAGGAGGAGTGGCGGCGGCGGGGGACGTCGAAGCAGAGCAGCGGGCTGGGCCGGTAGGCGCCCCGCCGCAGGTCGTTCTGCAGCGCCTGCAGCCTGGCCTGCCAGTCCGCTTCCCAGTCGGCCACCGTCACCCCGTCGATGCCCGCGCCGTGGTGCCGAGCCGCGGCCGTGCGGCTGCCCCACACGTCCATCCAGGCCCGCTGCAGGTTGTAGCCGTCACAGATTGTCGCGTAGCGCGCAGTCTCGGTCTCCATGATGCCACCTCCTTCCCAATCCCTCGTCCAGGGCTTCCGCCGCCAGGGCGTCGGCCAGCCGGTTGTGCTCCCGCGGCACAAAGGCTAGCTCCGCTGCCGGCAGCAGGGCCAGCAGTTGCATGGCCCGCTCGTGGCGTGGCGCAAGCTTCTGGTCGCGCACGGCGAACTGGCCGCTCACCTGGCCCACCACCACCTGGCTGTCGGTGCAAAAGGTGGCCGACCTCTCGGCGCGGGCCACCGCCAGCTCCAACCCCAGGATCAGGGCCTCGTACTCGGCCTCGTTGTTGGTCATGCCCTCCAGGCAGCAACTGGTCGCGTCGAGGATCTGCCCGGCGGCATTGCGCACCACCACGGCCACCCCGCTGCTCCGGCCCAGGGTGTCCACGGCGGCATCGCAGTAGTAGGAGAGAGTGCTTGGATCCATGGTTGGCTCCTGTGGATGGGAAAGACCCCGACGGGAGATGAACGAGGCAACCGCGTCTGTTTCCGTCATTCGTCCCCCGTGGGGTCCTTCGTCGTCGCTACGCCGGCCTGACGTCCTTGGCCTGCACACCGCGGGGGGTCACCAGGGGCAGGTAGGACACCTGCTGGCCCTGGCTCGGCTGGAACCCCTGGACGTTGACGGCATGGAAAAAGATATCCACGCCGTCGCTGCCCGTGAGAAAGCCGTAGCCTTTGGCCGGCAGGTAGAACTTGACCCGTCCCTGGCGCCGCAGGGCACCGTCCATGAAGACGGTCTTGCTGGCCCGGCCGCCGGTGCGCTGGGTGGTGTTGCCGTCCTGGTGCTCGAACCCACCGTGGCGGGTGTACTGGGGCGCGTCGCCCCAGTTCAGCCGCAGCCGGGCCCTGTAGGCCCCGTTCTGGAGGTCGCGGTTGATGACCAGGCCCATGTCGAAGGGGGGGCTGAGGGGCACGATGCCCAGGCCCTGGGCGTCGTCCAGGTGGAAGCGGGGCGTGCCGGCGTGGAAGGCGTAGCCGTACTCCACCAGGACGTCGCGGCCCGCGGTGGGGCGGTGGAATTTCAGGCTGAGCGAGTGCAGTGCGCCGCGCTCCAGCATCACCGCCAGGTCGTTCACCAGGTCCTCGAAACGGAAGGGGTGCTCCTTGCCGTACGCTTGGGCGATGCGGTACACCTCCCGCACCACCTTCTCGGCCAGCAGTTTGGCTGCATTCCACTCCATGGTCGTCGTCCTCCTTTCGATCGGTCTCTCGATCCTTGTAACGAAACCGAACCCCACTCGGGTGCGTCGCACCCGATGGCCTGTTATGCCTGGAGGTACTCGGGGCCGATGGCGGACCAATCTTCACCCAGCCGGCGAATGTCGCCGGACGTGCCGGCTTCAAAACTGCGAAAGGCGACAGTGACCTCTGGCCAGGCCTGGCCGATCACCTCCCGCACCTTGCAAAAGTCGCCGTCCCCCGTCCACAGCTCCAGGCGCCCCACCTGGCCGCTGCCGGCCCAACGCACCGCCGAGGCGGCCATGGCCGTGTCCGCGTTGGCCACAATGCGGCCGTGCCAGCGTTTGGGACG